>ONWK01000289.1 GCA_900321505.1 uncultured Eubacteriales bacterium | reverse complement strand
GACGGAACACTTGCCGGGGAATATCCGAATAAACAGGAGCTGAAGATCGAGACAAAGGATACGGATGAAGGGTATACGCGGACGGAAAGCACGTTCCGGTTTGCAACGGAGCCTATGGACGGGATTGAAGAGATCGAGGAATACGATCCGACGAAGGACAGCGTTGCCGCTTTGTACAGTGGGCGCGCAGGGAATTCCGGGACGCTGGCGCATACGGTAGAAGAGCAGCGGGCAAAGCTGGAAGGAATGCGGGAGGATGATCCAAATTATCCGCAGACGAAGCAGGCGCTGGAAAAAGCAGAGGAAGCAAGGGCCGGTCTTATCATAGGAGGAGAGACTGCCAGAGGTCGTTCTGTGGATCTTCGTAATAAGGCGGAGGTCAGCTTTGGAGATCTTTTTGGAACGCTCTCCAGATTGAATGAAGTTGTTATGCCGAATAATAAGCAGGGCGGAAAGCTTCGCGGATTCGGTATTACTTCCAATAATGTGGCAGGTTCCGGAACTTTTACTGCGCCTGTAAACGTATATAAAACCCTGTCCAAAATTGCGGAGGGAATCAATCAGGTGAAGAAGGTGGAGGATCCGGCTCTACGTAAGACCCGGGCGATCCAGCTTGCCGCATTTTCATACCAGATGCTGGTGTCGGAGCATGTTTTTGCGGACGGCAACGGAAGAACCTGCCGTCTTTTCGCGGATACCATACTGCAGACCTTTGGACTTCCGCCCCATACACCTGTGAAGGATAAGGTAAAACTGGTACATACCATGGGTGAAGCCATGGATTTCAATGCGGGAGCAGATGCATTCTTTGAAGGAATCCGGAAGAGTGACCGGCTTCTTCGTGAGGAAAGGAACAGAGTCCCTGAGGCAGAAGAAAAGCCCATTACGATGCAAAGCCTTCTTGCAGAGATCAAGGCCGGAATCGCCAGGGAGGGCGGACAGATTGCTGAATCTGACGCTTACAAAGATTATATCCGGGCGATGGATGAACTGAATACCAGGATGGAGGAACTGAGCCGGAAGGATGCAGATGAGAGAGAGCATAACCTCACCGCGCAGGAGAAAGAGGAGCTTCTTGCAAAGATGGTTCGTGTGGCAGAGACCGGGGAGCGCTTCCTGGACAGCGGTAAGAATGCCGGAAAGGATCTTTCAAAGGGCGTTTTCGGTATAGTAAGCCGGCTTCAGACCATGGTTTCAAAGGATTATGATACCATAAACGAGTATAAGCCGGAGAATCCCCGCAGTCTGAATCAGCTGATGGAGGACAGCCGTACAGTTACCATCGACCTTCGGAACCGCAATATCAAAACACTTGGTCATCTGACCTCCTCGCGTATTCCCATGAGCATCTACGGGGTGAACGGGAAAAGGCGTACAGGTGTTTTCACCAAGGCAGTAAAGACTGATGTGATGAGCAGATATGACGCCCTTGTAAGAAAGGCCGCAAAAGGCTGTCCCCCGGAAGCGGTGGAGGAACTGATGGGCATGATCCCTAAGTTCAGACAGGCATTTGTGGAGCTGGGCAGTAAAAAATATGATGGTTCTCTGTTCACAGTGAATGATCCGCCGGAGCTGATCCTTGGCAAATTTCTTATCACCGGATATTCTTTACGTAAGAAAAAAGAGAACAAAAGATTAAATGATCGTGATATAAGGGCACTGCTCAAACAGTGCAAGGTGAAGGAAGATCGGATCCCTGACAAGGCAATGAATATCCTCAAAGAAGGACTGAATAAGATGATGGGGAATCCGGCGAATAATATCCTTACATTCGGACTCGGATTTTCGGACGGCACCAGGCTGGATCAGAGAAATTCAGCCATGAGTGCTGTGGCAGGCCTTCTGGGAGCGGGTTCTCTTCTGGCCAGGTCGGACACTGTTCGGTGCATCGATAAGGACGGAAAGGTGATCGAGGGAACCTTCATGGATTTCGGAAAAGGACTCGATCTCAAGGGTGACAAGTCCCTTGTCCGGCATCTGGATGACGAGCCGCTGAAAGATAAAAATCACAGGAATGCAGTGATGCGATCACTGGCGGATCTGCAGATCATAGATTATCTCTGTCTGAATGTCGACCGGCATCCCGGCAATATGCTGTATCAGGTGGATGCAGCCGGAAATCTCACAGGGATTCAGGGAATTGACAATGATTCCTCCTTCGGCCGCCGTAAATGCGGACAGACGGAGAATGCGGCGCTCAGGGTGATCAGCAAAAGCATGGCAGATAAGGTTGAGAAGCTCTCTCCGGAAATGATGCGCTTTGCTCTTCGCGGAAGGGGGCTTAGTGATGAAGAGGTCGCTGCTGCAGTGGACAGACTGAATGATCTGAAATCACTGATCAGGGATAATACCGTCCGAACGGTTGATGATGATAGATTTTGGGCAAGAAAGACTAATGAACTGTTCCCGGAGAATAAAGACAGGCGTAATACCATCAAGAGCGCCGTTAACTTTATCAACCAGTCCGCTCGCAGAAGGATCTCGGAGAATATCCCCTTTGAATCATATGTGGAAAGACCGGTGGAACTGAGTAAGGTGAGCTCCACCGACCGGAAGTACACTCTGGGCGGAATAGCGGATCTGGCAGACAATGCCAAAAGGATGCTGACCGATCGGGAAGCCGACTTTGATGTATCGAAGATCAATACCTTCGGACGCAGAAGCAATGAATTTACGGAGCTTCTGGAAGCGGTGCGGAATGTATCTAATGTTCCGGGATTCCTGAAGCAGTCGAACAGACTGGATGAGGAGAAATTCATTTCCGAACTGAATGCAGGTGAAACCCTGATGGTATTTGATGAGGCATTTAATACCCTGAATGAGAAGGTCAGAAACTATCTTCGGAAGAAGACCGGGGAGCGCGGCCTGGACGAAACCGGTAATATCAGGGGTAAGAATGATTACGAAAAGAAGCGTATTGAATATGCGAAAAAGGTGCTTTCGCTGGTGAAGGAATATAATGCAAGAAGAAGCGGGCCGGTGAAAAAAGAAGATAAGCTGGAAGAGCAGGCGCTGAAAACACGTCGTAACCAGAATAACCTGAATAAAGCCCCGGGAAGGTGAATGTAAAGATTTTGATAGTTCAGATTGTGTGTTGCACTTTTGTTGCTCCTGATATGCTAAGATTATGGAAAAACCAGAATAGCTGGCAGTAAAGAGGAGGTTTCTGCTTATGCCGCGTAAGAATAAAGATAAATATCAGCATTATGATGCAATTAATACATACTATGCGATCAATGCTCTCTGGTCAAATCTAGGCGAGATAGGGATTTCACTTGTCGGTGACTGGGAGCAATGGTCGGCGGACGTGACGAATGCAATGGGAGCAGATGCGGAAACGCTGCCTCTGGAAGCGATATTTCATATTAGTCCTACAAATCAATATTACAGGACGAGCGGAAACAATCTTCTGAACAGGGGAAAAAGGCTTGCATCAGATCTTGAAACGAAGGTGCAGGAATATAATGGACCCTTTAAGGAAATCCTGGAATCTGTAAACTATATAAATAATCCCGCTAACGGAAATCTGCTTGACATTTTTATGGATCAGCCCGTTTTGAATCAGGTTTTTATGACTTCCTGTTCCGGTATGCCCTGTACAACCATGGGGAACATTCACAAAGGTAAAGGTTACACGGTAGATACCGCTATTAATGAAGAACGGAAGAAGGCTCTTGGGGGATTTTATCCGCTTTACACAGATTATTTTAAGGCATCAAAGGATTTTGCCGAGGTCCTTTTCGAGCGTCAGAAGGCAGAAAAAGATAAAAAAACCGGGCTTGACGCGGTCTATGCTAAAAAGTATGCAGCCGCGATAGATCAGATGGTAAGCGCTTATGACCGATTGAAATCTGCAGCAGACGAAAGGTATAGCAGAAAAGATCTTTCGGAGCGGGAAAAGGATCTCGAATACATGAAGGATCCGGTCAGTAATCAGGATATAAAGGTACTGAATAATGCGCTTAGTGATATAACCGGTGCAAATCCGGATAAGATTTGCAGAAACAATATACCTGCGGCGATGGAAAACTTAAGGGCACAGTCAAAGGCGATCAAGGCAGGTTGGGATATTAATGATGCCCGGATCATGGGGCTTCTGGCAGAAGCCGAAGCAGAAGCAACGGAAGGCATTAAAAATTGTAAACTCTCTTTAAAACGAGGCAGGGAGAGAATAGCAGAACTGGAACAGAAGATTGAAGAATCTGTTAAGAAGAATCAGGATCCCGCCGAGGATAGCAAAAAACTTGAGAATGAAAAAAAAGACCTGAAATACTATGAGGAAAAACTGCGTAAGGCAGAGCAGGCCCGGAAAGACTCACGGGAGCTATATGGAAAATATGAAAAAATACAAGATCCGACTTTTTTTCAAAAGCAGGATGCGCTGAAGGATTTACAGGAGCTTTTGAAGAAGTATCGGGAAAAGAAGCCGGCTGACTGCGTCCTCCAGAATGTAGACGAAGGCTTTGCAGCATCGGAAGAAAAACTCACGGATCCTTATGATTTCAAGGGTAAGACACGTCTGCAGCAGGCACAGGCCATGCTGAAGAGCTTAAAGGATGTAAACACCTGGGGACGTTCGTCTGATAATTTCGAGAAACTTAAGGGTAATGTGGAGAAGCTTGTCGAACTGGCAAGGAAACTACCTGAAAATATGAGTAAGGAACAGTTTCAGGAATATGAAAGACAGAACGATGAAGTGATCAAGAAGGCCTATACATATATCAATGGAAAGAATAAGCAGCAGTCGGATTATAAGGCGGCCCATAACGGAGATGAAATGCCTGTAAGTGAATATACTGCAAGAAGGATAAATGCGGTAAGGCGGCTCCTTTCTATGGCACGCACACACATAAGCATAGCTTCCGGGGGGCATACAAAGGAATATACCGGTACACCTCATGAGAGAGCCATGGCACTTTATGAGCGCAGGACCAGGGAGGAAGCCCGCAAGAGAACGAATATGCTCGGAAGCCGCTATATGGGGGCATCAGAAGGTAAAGAGATATATGATCTTACCAGAGAAGCATTTTCCTTCTGCAAATCCGTGTATATCGAGAAGATGAAAGAGCGGTATGAGTTGGATCCGACTTTTACTGCCCAGGATTTCAGTGATAGTCTCCTTATCTCCAGAATATATGCCGGAGCATCGGAAGAACACGAAAAAATGATAAAAAAGAATGCCAGATTTAAGGAGCATTTACACCAGGCGCTGTACGACCGTGTTGATATGGATGAAGAAGAAGATTGGATGGTGACCTACGATACGGAGGAATATGTCATCCATGACGAAATACCTAACGGGGTTGGCCATGACTGGGTTAGGTTTGAGCTTAAGAACTACAGAGCGATGTGCGGCATTCCCGAACCTTCCGGGGAGGATTATATGAGTGAGTCGGAGATTGATGGCCCGGAGATTGATGGCTCTGAGAGTGACAAGTCAGAGATTGAAGATTTTAAGATCAAGGAGTCTGAGTTCAGAAAGTCTGACGGCAAAATGATTGAGAGTATCAATTTAGACATCATAGATACCAGCAGCAAAAAGAATAAGAGCATTGGATTTGATATCATTGAAACTGACAGCAAAAAGCGTGGGGGCAATG
>ONWK01000102.1 GCA_900321505.1 uncultured Eubacteriales bacterium | reverse complement strand
GTATCCCTTCTGATCATAAAAAACGGTGAGAAGCTCTTCTTCAATCCGAACCAGACTGTTCAGGTCCCCGTAGGACTTTACATGCCGGGGGACGATGATTCCAGCAAAGCCGGGCTTGCGCTGGTTGAGGATATGCAGAGCTTCCGCGATACTCTTCAGATCAGTCATTATGATTCCGAGGACGATGGCCTTAAAGCCCTTTCGGAGAATAAGATAATGGCTCTTATCGTGATACCCGAAGGCTTTGTGAACGCCATTCATAATAATGAAAACCTTCCGATCCGTATAGTATTCCAGCAGAACAATACAATGGAGGAGCATATCGTAAATGATCTCCTGCTGTCCAGTGCCCAGCTTTTGGGCATAGAGCAGGCAACGGAGTTTTCCTATGAGCTTATCCTGCAGAAATATCCTGCGGATCCGGATACTGCCCAGGCCACGGTGAGCGGACTCAGCTCATCAAACCTGACCTATGTTCTCACCCGTTATGAAATGTTCCGCGAGGAATCCTTTGACCAGCTTTCCAGGCTCCCGCTGACAAAGCAGCTGGCCGCATGCTACACCATTCTGGTCATTGCACTGCTCTCCTTCGTTCTCACCCCCTTTTATCAGGGACGGAAGGATGCTTATGTGATACGCCAGCATGCAGCTGGACTCGGTAAAGCCGGTATACGTATGAGCGAGCTTATCAGCACCCTTATGCTGCTCTACTTCGCATACCTGATCATTTTCACTGCTCTCAGCATAGCGGGCTTCGGACCAAAATGGATATCACTTATCGGTATCTTTCCCATGCTGATAGTACTGGCGCTGTTCATCCACGGAGTTGCATATCTGGTAAAAAATTCCGCATATGCAAATCTGATCATACTGGTCGGTATCATACTTCTGATGTATCTTTCCGGCGGTCTGATCCCCATGGAGCTGCTGCCTAAATTCCTGCAGGAGCTGTCACATTATAATCCGGTCTACGGACTGATACGCCTCACCCAGGGCATTATGTACTGACGGAGTTGATCATGAAGCTTACACTCAACAGATTTTTCATAATGATAAAGCGCAGCATGAAGCAGCCTGTCAATCTGATCATGCTGCTTGTTCTGGTGACGCTAGCCATTATATATCAGGGCATTCCTGCATCGCAGAAATCCATGTATATTCCCGTCGCCGTGCTCTGCGAGGACACCGACCCGGAGATGCAGGATGTAGCCGAAACCCTGATCTCCAGGAATTCCATATTCCATTTTTATGCCGTGGAAAGCAGGGATGAAATGTACCGTGATATTTCCGACGGAAAGGCAAATTCCGGCATCCTTATTCCGGAGGGCTTCGGAGCATCGGTTATGGATCATGAACGGGATATACAGATAATTTACTATACTACTCCCGGAACCTTCCTGTGGTCACTCTGCAAGGATGAACTCTTCAATATACTTTTCAGACACATTTCTATCAGAAATATCGAAGCACAGATGGAACAGAATAATCTCTATCCTGTCGAACAGCTTCCGGAGATCATGTCACAGCTTAAGGAATACTTTGACGACTTTATGAACAGCTCGAAGATCTTCCGCGTGGAGGACGCCTCGGGCGGTGAGTATAACGAGATCACCCGTGAGGAGAAGGCCGAGATACCTGTTGCAAAGCTGGCCGGACTTTTCATCTTTGCGGCAGGTATGGTAGGCATAGCAACCTATCTTAAGGATAAGGAAGAAAAACTATATCTCAGACTTGTGGGCTCCCAGAGGATCATAATGCAATTCCTGCATATAATCTCCGCGATCCTCCCCATGACACTGATCTCCATCCCGGTGATCATGATCACGGAGGGCGGTAATTTCTTTGCTGTGCTGGGGAAGATCGCATTATATGCTCTGTGCTGCATCCTGTATACGCTTGTTTTCAGCCTGATCATCCGTAAGAGCACCGTTTACCAGAAGGTGCTGCCCGTAGTTCTTACCCTTGCAGTTCTGCTGGGCGGCGTGATCTTCGACATCACGCAGTTCGACAGGGGCATGAAAATCCTGGCCATGCTCTTCCCTCCCTACTTTTTCTAAACCGATCTGCTATCGAAGAGAAAAAAAACTCATCGATGGTCGCGCCTCCCGGCCGTATAGCGCATAAAAACCAGTCTGAAAATCAAGCTTTCCAGACTGGTTTTTTGTTTTACACTGGGCTGAATAGTTACAACGCCAGACTACTCATTTAT
>ONWK01000288.1 GCA_900321505.1 uncultured Eubacteriales bacterium | reverse complement strand
GAATCCTCCATATGTGAGTTCAGGCTTTCCACCATTCTTTCCTCGCCGAACAGCTCATCCTGTTCGCTGGTAGCCTCCGGAACGCCGTCCGTGTAAATGAAGATACGGTCTCCGGGATGGAGCTCGAATTCATGCTCGTTAAAGGGAACGCCTTCTACAACGCCGACAGCCAGGGAATGTCTGTAGATCACCAGCTCGTAGGATCCGTTTGCCCGTCTGATCACCGGATGCTCATGACCCGCATTGGCCGCCACACCCTTTCCTGTTTTAAGATCGATGATGGCGATCCACACGGTAACAAAGAAACCGCTCTCATTTCTCAGACAGAGCTGGTCATTCACGGCCGCAAGGATCTGTCCCGGTGATTTACCGAAGCTTGCCTGGTTCTGTATCCTTGTTTTCGAATTAACCATAAACAGGGCTGCGGGTATACTCTTACCCGACACATCTGCGACAACAAGACACAGATGGTCGTCATCGACAAAGAAGAAATCGTAGAAGTCTCCGCCTACCTCCTTGGCCGGATCCATGGTCGCATAGAGATCAAATTCCTTTCTGTCGGGAAATGCAGGGAAGTCTGAAGGAAGCATCTCGGCCTGCAGCTTATTTGCCACATTCAGCTCTGCGGAGATCTTCTCCTTCTCAGCGGTAATATCCTGGATCTCATCCACATAATTGTCTATGGATACTACCATGTCGGAGATATCCGCAGACAGTGCACCAAGTTCATTTCTGATCTTTATCTTACTGAGATCTTCCAGCACCTTCCTGCTGTCTTTTTCTTCCCGGTAGCTCCATACATTCTTCTGAATATGCTCCACAGGACGCACGGCATATACATATACCAGGATATACAGTGCAAAAGCAAGCACCAGCTGCAGCAGAACAAACATGAATATGCCGTTGATAACCTGGGATTTTATCTCGTTCCTGAGTCCTGCGGTTTCATAGGTAACATCAACTATGATATGGCGTCCGTCCATGATATCCTGTACATAACCGTAAGAATCCACATAATCATCGGCCTCGGCAAGACTCCGGCCTCCTGCTGCGGCAGCCAGAATGCTTTCCTTCTGCTTCTGGGTTGCCTGCGCCGTTACGCCTATAACATACGCTTCGTCATAATTGGTTCCGCGTTTCTGTGAACGCGACGCTCCGCTCATAATAAAGGTTCCTTCGGAATATGATTGTTCCATAAGGATTATTGCTATATATGTCGGATTATAGATCTCCTTAAGCTGATTCAGGAGATTCACCATCTGACTGTATACTATCTCGGCATAAAGCTTCTTATCCTCTTCAGAAAAAGTTTCCAGCTGTTCCGTGGTAACATAATCAATGACCAGTCCCGTGTGTCTCTCCGAAAGAAGCGTTGCCTTTTCACGTGTGGCATCCGTCAGTTCATATTCCACATCCAGTTTATCCGAATTCTGAAACCAATAGGTTATCAGCCACTCATAGGCAGGATAGGCCTTTATTGTCATAACGACGTCATCCGTCAGTTCAGCCGCCTTATCCTGCCTTTCCTTAGAAACGCTGTAATTAAATTTGGTCCATAAAATAACAAATGACAGAGCGGCTGTAAGTATGGTAGCGAGCAGTGAAAAGATAAGGACCTGACCCGCCAGACTGAACCTGGTACGTCTTTTACTTATAATTGTTTTCCTTTCTTCCTTAGTCATCACCAACTCATCCTCAGTCATAAATTATTACTTTTCTGCGTTACCCCTGTATTCAATGCACATCATGGTAAGATCATCAAACTGTTCGGCATCCTTAACGAATTCATCCACTGACCTGCGGACATTCTTAAGAAGTTCCTCCGGAGCCGCCTTCGGATCCCTGTTAAGTGCCTCGATCATCCTCTCCATTCCGAACAGCTCTTCCCCGGCATTCGTAGCTTCAGGCACACCATCCGTATATACAAATATCCTGGTGCCGGGCTTCAGCATCAGCTCATATTCCTCAAATTCAAAGCCTTCCATAATGCCGACGAAAACGGCATGCTCATCCTCAAATATTTCGAATCTGCCATTTTCTCCCATAACAGCCGGCGGTTCATGCCCTGCATTTACAGCTGTAAGCTTGCCTGTAGACAGCTCCAGTACAGCAAGCCATACTGTAACAAACAGCATCTCCTTATTATTTTTGCATATAGCATTGTTGGCTTCGGTGATTATCTTTGCCGGCGACTTTCCCTGCATCGCCTGATTCTCCAGAATGATCATGGAAGACATCATGAAAAGTGCCGCAGGAACACCCTTACCGCTTACATCGGCGATCATAACACAGAGATGATCATCATCGATCATAAAGAAATTATAGAAATCTCCGCCTACTTCCTTTGCCGGATTCATGGATGCAAAAAGGTCAAAATCCTTCCGATCCGGAAATGCCGGGAAGGAAGCCGGCAGCATACTGCTCTGGATATTTGTAGCCAGCGCTAGCTCCGTATTGATCCTCTCCTGTTCGGTACTCAGTTTCAGATTCTCACGGGAATACCTGTCTACTTCAGTCACCATGTCGGCAAAGCTGTCAGCAAGTACACCGATCTCATTCCTCGACCGGATCTGGCCCATTTTCTCGGAAACTGCCTCCGCATCCTTGCTGTCTTTATACTCCAGTACGCCTTCCTTGATCTTCTCCACCGGCTTTATGGCCTTCCTATAGATCAGCATCATCAGCAGCAAGCTCAGAATAAACAATACCAGAACACCTACGACCGCAAATATGATAAGGCGCTGAACCGTCATATCGCGGTAAACGCTCCAGTCATACATTATACAGACCGTACAGCTCGATCCGTCCGTGAAATGTATCGGAAGATAGCCTATGTAGTAGGCTGTCCCCTTCGATTCTGCCATTTCAAAGTAGGTTTTATCCGGATCCGACCCGTCGTCGTTGCGGAGTTCTTCTAACGCACTGTGTTCCTCTTTCATCAGGGGTATAATAGTCGCTTCATCGTTCTCCGCTTTAACCGGCGCATCATGCAGATATACAAATACCTCGTCATCATCAAAAAAGTCAAGCAGCAGGACATCCGCTGCTATTGTCTCCTGCTTCAGCTCTATATTTGCCTCAAGCCGCTGCAGCATGTCTCTCGCAAATAACAGCTGTTTCTTCGGGGACAGATCCCCGGGATCCATGGCCTCATCCTTTAAAAACTCCTCAAGCTCATCGGTATACTCTTTACTGTTTCTTACTTCGTTTTCTTCATCGGTAAGAGGTCTTCTGAAATCCTCCGGTTTCTCCCTCATGTATGAAAGCATCCAGGACGAATGCCCGGGATTATGCATTACCTCATTCCGGATAGACTGGAGATCCATAGTAAAACATTCTTCCTTTGCCTTAAGATATGCACGTCTGATGATCGTAAAGATCATCGGCATTGAAAAAGCCAGGGTCGCAAGGAAGAATAATAATGTCAGTGTTCCCACCTGAACTGAAAGCTTACGATTTTTCTTTTTGATATTCGTTGTCGTTTCTTTCTCAGCCACCTTATCTTATCTCCAAGATCTTATTCATTCCCGAATACTTAAACACTTCCATAACCACCGGCTGTGCTTTTATGATGACCAGGCTGCCGCCCTTTGCCTGCGCGGTCTTCGCTCCCAGCACCAGTGCACGAAGCCCGGCACTGGACATATAGGGTACTTTCTCCAGATTTATTATCACATTCTTTGATTTAACAAATGTCTTTAATACAGCATTCTGAAAGTCATTGGCTGTGGTCACATCTATCTTACCGTCCACATTAAGCTGCAGAGCTTCTTCTGTCCTTATCTCCTCATATTGCATTTTTTACGCCTTTCCGAATCCCTTCAAAAGAACATCATTCCTACCAAGCATATAGTACCATATTATGATTTATTCACCAAACAGTTTTTTTATCAACGGCTGATGAAGCTTCTCATCGTTAGGAAGCAGCACCTCTGTCTCGGGACTGTACTTTTCATTTGCCGCAGTCAGGGAATAGCGGATCAGTTCTGCAAGGTTTACGGCCTTATCCTCATCTGATGAATAAAGCAGCTCAACGATAAGGTTCTCATCCTTTTTATTAAAATGTACCAGACACAGGCCCGTCACGCTGCCCTCTGCCATGGTATAGGACGATACATCCATATCGAAATAGTCCACCGGAGTATCAAAAAGGCTCTTCAGGAAACCGGTATGCTCTTTACTCTCACAGAACTCTATGCCTTCCTTAAACTGCGTAAAGGTAAGGTCTCCGATACAGCCCACCGTGGGTTTTTTCTTTGCCGAAAGAATCGTCTTAATGAAATTCTGCAATGCCGGAAATCTTGAGAATTCCAGCAGGCCCGTACTCCTGGTTTCCCAGGGCTTATGGATATCAGCAAACTGCGCATCCAGATCATCCTGCAGCTTTTCTTCCTCTTCATCATGAAGCTCCAGGGCGAGAAGCCGGTCCAGCATGTCCGTCGCATCAGGGTAGGCACTCCTGTTTTCCCCGGTTAATTCCGCATAATCAGAAACCTTTGCTGTCATTTTACCGTCAGCCGTCTCGGTAAACCCGTGGCTAAGGAAGAAAGCGTGGTCATGTTTGCATATGGTTTTATATCCGTAAACATCCGGAAATGTAACCGTCAGTTCCTCCAGTCCCTGATCTCTGGCAGCAAGGAAGGCTTCGGAAAGAAGCCTTTCAGCATAGCTTCTCCGCCGGGCTTCCGGTGCAACGAAAAGCCAGCGAAGGGTAAGCGTCTTCTTCTCCATATTCCCGAGAAGGATACCTGCGGGGACGTCTTTCCCATCACCGTCACGGGTTGCACCCAGCATAAGATTCGCTTTGAAATTCTCCTGCTTACTGACATCCAGAGGATCCATGCTTTGAAAAACAGGCAGCTTTTCCTTATTCAGTGTGATTATCTTCATACGTTATAATCCTCCCGGGGTTAATCCTCCACACCTTTAAATCCAGGAGCTTTCCGTTCCTCATTCTGCTCCTTCAATTTACCCTTCATAAACATAGGAATCATACCAGCCCATACGATCAGTTATCCTGGTCAGCTGCCGGGCAACGCTGAATAATTACGAGTTATTTAAAAACCGTGTAACTATTCAGCTCCTACGGTTCCGGATGCTGTGCATCCGGAACGTAGGATGGCCAGAGGCGCTCCGCGCCTTGGCCATCCCTGTG
>ONWK01000291.1 GCA_900321505.1 uncultured Eubacteriales bacterium | reverse complement strand
GTTCTCGCAGCACATTGCACACGTAGTGTGCGTGCTGCGAATCATCAGCTGGGGGCAAAATACCTTTTGACCCCAGCATCATAATATAGACAGATAAACCAAAGGGGACGGTTCCCTGCGGGTCGGAAAACTACTCAGATGTTTTCAAACCTGCAGGGAACCGTCCCTTTATTTGTGCTGTTGGATAGTATAACTCTACCGAATGCCTGCCCGCTTATACCGTCATAACACCCCCTCAGAAATCCCCGGAGTTGAGTTAGTCGGATATATCGGAATCAAGTATAACTCTGAAATGGTACTCAGGATATTCATTTTCCAGCTCTTTTATGAGTCTGTGGTATTCGGCTTCCCTGTCCGGGGCGGCGAAATCCATGACCAGATCAAAGCGTATATCCTTTTCGGCTTTGTCAATGTAGAAACCGTGGATCTGCAGAACGTACTGATTCGCAAGAACCTTGTCGCGTATCTTTTCATAAAGCTGCCGGGCTTCATCTCCGCTGGTATTTACGGAGTAGATGCCTATACCGGTAAGGACTACATGATGCTTCTCGTAGACTGTCTGCTGAAGATCACGCTCCAGCTTATCTATCTCAACCGCCGTCATGGTATCGCGGATCTCCACATGTACCGATCCTATCAGTGTGTTCGGACCGTAGCTGTGCAGGATTAGGTCATATGCACCGAAAACCTCCGGATGAGAGTTGAGAGTCTCCTTGATCTCCTTTGAGAGCTCACTGTCTATGCGTTCTCCCAGAATATGGCTTATGGTATCGCTCATTACCTCATAGCCTGTCTTAAGGATCATAAATGATATGAAGACGCCCAGCCAGGCTTCAAGGCTGACATGCCAGATTAGGAAGATTATGGCCGAGATCAGGGTGGTGGTTGAAAGAACGGCATCCATCCTGGCATCCTCGCCGGATGCCACAAGAGCATCAGAGTGTACGGCTTTCCCCACACCCTTTACATAGCGCCCGAGAACAAGCTTAACGACTATGGCTGTTGAAATGATGATCAGTGAGACAGCCGAATAGTCGGGTTCGACAGGCTCGATGATCTTCTCTATGGATTCCTGCATGGACAGGAAACCTGCATAGAGTATGATAACGGCTATTATCATGGCCGTTAGGTATTCGATGCGTCCGTGCCCGAGAGGATGTTTCTTATCGGGCTTTTTTGCCGCCAGCTTTGTACCTATGATCGTTATGAGGGATGACAGTACATCTGTCAGGTTATTTACCGCATCAAGGACAACTGCTATGGAATTGGCAAGGAGTCCGATGGTGGCTTTAAATGAGGCCAGCAGGACATTTGCAATGATGCCGATTATGCTTGTCCGTATTATCCGTTTTTCACGATTCATCATTGAAACCTCCGGGAGTTTTTACTCCGTGATCACACTGCATACCTTGGTGATGGAACGTGGCAGGGCGTCCCTTGAATTATTCCAGGGCTTGTCGGCGTTTCTGTGATCGAACTTATCTATGAACCAGGAAAGGTCGCCGTTTACGCGCTCGATCCCGTCAAAGAATACCTTGTTCAATATGGGAAGAAACTGATCCAGCTCGGATCTGCCCAGTCTTGTTACTGCTTCCTCATAAAGCCGGCCGTAATGTCCCATGCAGAAACCCTTGCAGTTCTTCACCTTTTCATGAAAGCTGTCCTCCTTCTTCCAGAGATAGAAGAAGGTATCGATATAACGGTCGAAGACAGGGGTTATGCGCTGGCATACAAAGCAGGTGCCTTCAACCCTGTGGATCATTTCCGTTACCGGAGAGTCGGATTTCTTCTTGCTGAAAAGTCCGCCCTTATCCCCGGGACCCTTTTCCGCAGCCTCCTTCAGCTCACGGACCTGACGGTTAATATGCGTGTTCAGCATCAGCGCCAGACCGAGACGGTTTTTCTCGGCATAGAGCCGCCTTATATGGGTGGGGCAGAATCCGAGTCTGTCCGTAACCTCGCGATTGTCGTCCTCCATATAGCTGGGACCCAGTGTGAAATCTATCGCATCCTGCTCAAGTCCGCTGAAAATAGAGCAGAACGGGCATTCCGTGTCCTTCTCAAATGCTTCGTTTACGGGTATGGTAAAAAGATGTTCTGCCATTATAAATCCCCCCTGAAACTGATAGAAATGATATCCTTCATTCTATCAGATTTCAGGGGGGAAAGCCATAATCATTTTACTTATCGGAACCCGGAGATTTACTCACTGACTTTCTTTACAAGGAACAGGAACTCAGCCTTGAAATCATCATCCATCACGCCGGGGAGAACCTTCAGACGGTTATATATCTCTTTGTAGGATGCGCTTCCGCTGTATTCCGATTTTCTGAGGAGCATTCCGAATTCGGCAACGCCTGCTGCAAAGGAGGTGTCATCGTCCATTTCGCTTTCGATCATGTCCTTTGTTACGGGGTAGGTAAGGAGAGTGCTCTCTGATGCATCGGGCTCCTTGTAACGGATATTTACGGTAAGCAGCTCTTCGGATTCTCCGGTGGGGAAGGAGATCACGGGCTTGTTTGCCTCGTAACGGCTCTCTACGCCGGATACCTCGAAGCTTGAATCAACGGGTACTACTTCGTAAAGTACGGTTACTGTCTGGCCGGATCCAACCTCGCCGCCGTCCTTCTTGTCATTTGCAAAATCCTCTGCAGCCATTTCCCTGTTTTCATAACCGATGAGGCGGTAACCCTTTACCTGTTCGGGATTGAATTCAACCTGGAATTTAACATCCTTTGCAACCGTGTAAAGTGTGGACCACATTTCATCCTTAAGTACGCGGGTTGCTTCTGCAGAACTGTCGATGTAGGAGTAATTGCCGTTGCCGTAGTCAGCCAGGGCTTCCATCTTGCTGTCCTGATAGTTCCCGGTTCCGAAACCGAGGCAGGAGAGGAATACGCCTGTTTCACGCTTATCTTCAACAAGCTTTATGAGATCGGCTTCTGAAGAAATGCCTACGTTCAGATCACCGTCGGTTGCAAGGATTATACGGTTGTTTCCGCCCTTGATGAAATACTTTTCAGCGATCTCATATGCCTTCTTTATACCGCCTTCGCCGTTGGTGCTTCCCCATGCTTCAAGTGCTCCGATCGCCTCCCTGATACGTCCGTGATCAGAACCCTTTGCGCCTTCGAGAGCAACCTCCTCGCTTCCTGCATAGGTTACGATGGATACGGTATCATCTTCTGTAAGATTCTCTGTAAGAATGCTGAAAGCCTTCTGTGCCAGAGGCAGCTTGTCGCTGTCGAACATGGAGCCGGAGGTGTCGATAAGGAATACAATGTTGGAACCCTTTTCGGGCTTGATCTCTTCGGCCTTTACTCCGACGCGGAGCAGCAGGGTGTCCTTATTCCAGGGGCATTCCGAGAGTGCGGTTGTTACGCCGAACTTCTTTCCGTCCGCGGGTGCTTCGTAGTCATAGTGGAAATAGTTGATCATTTCCTCGATCCTGATGGCTGAATCGCTTATTCCGTAGCCGTCATTTTCGAATATGCTTCTTCTCAGATTGGTATATGCTGCGGTATCCACATCCGCACCGAAGGTGGAGAAGGGATTCGCGGAAACGGAAAGGAATCCGGATTCTTTAATGTTGTTATAGTTTTCGGTATTCCAGTTACCGTCCTGGACAAAGGGCTCATATGGTACTGTCGGACCTGCATAGGTATCTGCGGCTCCGCAGGCTTCGTTAGCCATTTCATAAGTGTAGCTTCTGATGCCGTTCGTGGCGCTCTTCTGTTGCGCACCACTGAGCATCGAATAAAACTCATCCATATTGTTATAGATGCCGTCGTATTTTGCTCCTACCTCGGCAATCCTTTTTTCAATCTCCTCATCCGTGTATATCCTTACGGTCTTACCGGAGGTGGCGGGCTCCAGAGGTGAACCGAAGGGTGCGTCTCCGGATGTGCTGCATCCGGTCATTATAAAGCAGGCTGCCAGTGCAGCTGCAAGACATCTTGCTGTTGTTATCTTTCTCATTCTCATATTTTTTCCTCCCTTTACCTGTTTTTTCCCTTTTTTATCAGGCTGTTGAAAGGGATACGAAGGACGGATATGTTTTTTATGGAAAGATTATAAAAAAAATGATATCATGATATCCATCCTGCGGTTCCGGACGAAAAACCTCCGGAACTGCAGGAGCTACAACTAATAGATATCGGCAGGAAGACACTATGGAAAAGGAAAAGACCAAAAAGGAAGTAACTGCGGCGGATCGCCCAATACTAAAGAACAAGCTGTATCTCTATCTTACGGAGTTCTTTGCGGGAATGTCCGTTATGGCGGTGGAGCTGGGGGCAAGCAGGCTGCTGGCTCCGTATTTCAGCTCATCTCAGATCGTATGGACCATCATCATCGGAACCATCATGATCGCCATGGCACTGGGAAATATCTACGGCGGCCGTAAGGTGGATAAAAATCCGAATCCCGACAGGCTTTACGGGAGGATCATTTTTGCAGCCATATGGATAGCCCTGATCCCGGTGGTGGGAAAGTACATCATTCTCGGAATATCGGGACTGCTGGTTTTTACCATCAGTACGAATTTCCTTGTGATCGCGGCCTTTGCGGCATGTATGCTCATCTTTGTATTCCCGCTGTTCCTGCTGGGAACAGTAACTCCTTCGCTGGTGAAATACACGGTTGACAGCCTGGATGACAGCGGAAAGGTGGTTGGAATGCTGAATGCTTCCAACACCATAGGAAGCATCATAGGTACCTTTGTGCCTACATTTATCAGCATTCCGGCTGTGGGTACGTCCATAACCTTCCTGATCTTTGCAGGGATACTCCTGGTGCTTGCCGTGGTTTATTTCGCAAGCAGCAGAGTGTTCGTAAAAAAGGTCCCGATTGCCATGGTGCTCTTCATACTGTGCTGCATCTTTGGACACAGCGGCAGCTTTGCCTTCTGGCAGAAGCATCTTACCGTGGAGGATGAGTCGGTCTATAATTATCTTCAGGTTTCGGAGAATGATAAGGAAGTGATACTTTCCACAAATGTACTTTTCGGCGTGCAGTCGGTATACAGGAAGGAACGGGAGCTTACAGGCATGTATTATGATTATGCCATGGCTGCGCCCTATATGGCGGGGATATATGAGAAGGAGAGACCGCTGGATGTGCTGATTCTTGGCATGGGCACGGGTACCTTTGCCACCCAGTGCAGAAGATATTTCGGTGAAATGAATATAGAAGGAGTTGAGATCGACGGGAAGATCACGGATCTGGCGCATGAATATTTTGAGCTGGATGAGGATATTCCGGTCGCCACCTATGACGGCAGAGCGTATCTTAATGCACTTTCTTCGGAACGATGGAGGAAGGATTCGGATTTCGGAACTGAGGATGGCAGGTATGATGTGATCATGGTGGATGCTTATCAGGATATTACCATTCCCTTCCAGATGTCGACAGTGGAATTTTTTACCATGGTAAGGGATCATCTCAGGGCGGACGGCGTGATGGTTGTCAATATGAATATGCGTGGTATAGATACCGCGGGTTTCGGATCGGGCGACAGCAGCCGGGAAGCGAATCTGACGGATTATCTGGCGGATACCATAGCTTCGGTATTCCCGGAGGTTATGTCGGTTGAGGTTACCGGATCCACCAACCGTGAGCTTTTCGCGGGAATGACGGAGGGAATGTCTGAACGCTTCCGCAGCAATGCCGCAAGGGAAAAGGATGCGGAGCTTTCCGCAATGATGGGAATAGTGGATGAAGGTCTTACGGGTTATATAGCAGGTGATCATCTGATGACGGATGACAAGGCGCCGGTAGAACTGCTGGGAATGCAGGTTATCGATGAGATCATCCGCGACGAGGTTGCATATTATAAGAAGATTTATGACGAGAAGGGACTGGACGGGCTGCTGGAGGCCCTGTAATCCCTGCAGGAGGTAGTGCTTATGAGATATCTGGTGACCGGAAGGGAGGCAGCCCGGATCGATCAGTATACCATAGAAGAGATCGGAGTTCCCCAGCTTGTGCTGATGGAGCGCGCGGCGCTTTCCGTGGCGGAACAAGCGGAACGGGTGATGGCCGGGAAGAGATCAGATAAAATACCTGATAAGAAGCGAGGCTGGATCCTGGTTGCAGCCGAGGGGGGAAATAATGGCGGCGACGGTGTTGCCGCGGCAAGGATACTTACCCTGCGCGGATATAACGTCCGTCTGTGGCTGCTGAATGGGATATCCCATCCCACCGCTGCATATCTTAAACAGGTGGAGCTGGCGGAAAAGGCAGGAGTACTCTTTGATGAATATAAGCTTCCGGATATGCACGGTGAGGAGCCGGAACCTCCGGCAGTTGTGATCGATGCCATTTTCGGAGCGGGACTTAACCGTGAACTCCGGGGTATTCAGCAGGAGGCGGTTAAATGGATCAATACTGTAAGAAATGAGACAGAGAATACTGTCATTTCAGTGGACATCCCTACGGGCATCTCCTCCGAAACGGGTGAGGTGCTGGGGGAAGAAGCGGTATATGCTGATATCACGGTGACCTTCGGATATGAAAAAGTTGGGATGCTTTTTGCTAAGGATCACTGCGGCAGAGTGGAGATAAGTGAGATCGGGTTTTATCCCTGTAAGGATGCGGAGCTTTTTGAAGCATATGATATGAAGGATCTGCACAGGCTGCCGGTGCGTCCGTGGAACGGTAATAAGGGAACCTTCGGAAATGTACTTGTCATAGCAGGATCTGAGGATATATACGGCGCCGCGTATCTTGCGTCTGCGGCGGCTTACCGTACAGGCTGCGGACTGCTCAGGATACTGACCCATGAAAGGAACAGACAGATGCTTCAGCAGAAGCTGCCTGAGGCCATACTGATGACCTGGGGTGGTGATGACGGGAGCAGGCAGATGCTTCAGCAGCCGGAGACCATAAAGATGGCCTATGTTGGTGATGATGGGGCAGGCGGAAATCCTATGGCGGAGGGGCAGTCAGGCTTTAAGTGGGCGGATGCCATCGCTCATGCCTCGGTCATTATCATAGGTCCGGGACTTGGCCGGGATGATATGGCACATTTTCTGGTGGAGTATACCCTGCGGAAAGCACTGTGTCCGGTGGTTATAGATGCCGATGGCATCAATATACTTGCGGAGCACAGTGAACTGCTTACGGAGACAGCCGGAAAAAGGCCTGTTATCCTTACTCCGCATATGCTGGAAATGGCAAGGCTTACACAGCGGAGCCAGCACCCTGCAAGGGAGGCGGTGGCGGAGTTGAAGCGATGCAGGGTTGAGATCGCACAGAATACGGCGAGGGAGCTGGGAGCAATCCTTGTTCTTAAGGATGCCTGTACATTTGTTACGGATGGAAAGGGAGGATATTTCAATACTACGGGAAATTCCGCCATGGCAAAGGGCGGAAGCGGAGATGTGCTGACGGGTGTGATCGCCGGACTGATCGCACAGGGAATGAAGGCGGCCGAAGCGGCAAAGCTGGGTGTGTTCATACACGGAATGGCAGGAGATGCGGCGAGAGACAGACTGGGGGAGCATTCGGTCCTTGCCGGTGATCTGCTGGATGAGATACCGTCGGTGCTGAAGTGACCGGATCATAGAAATACATTTCACACAAAGTGTGCATGCTGCGAATCATCAGCTGGGGGCAAAGAAACTCTTGCTCCCGGCGTCTTTTTTATTCTTTCTATCAATTTCTTCTTAAATCTCTCATTCGTTTTTTCCATCAATTTCTCATGCCCTGTGTCACCTGATGGCTATGAAAAGTCGAAAAAAGCGGGATATCATAGCCGGAATCATCTTTGAAATAAGCAGAAAAGATGCTGGTGGCTAAGAAAAACCGGAGAAAGAGTGATTTCATAGCCGGAATCATCTAAATATCAGCAATAAAAGACGTAAATGGCTAAGAAAAGAGGAAAAATCCTGACATCTTAGCCGGATGCTTTTATTAGGCTGGCCCAAAGGGCAAAAACGGCTAAGGAAAGGGTAAAGACGCATGAAATCATAGCCGAAGCGTCAGTAAAATGACTGCGCAATTCGTGTTCTGCGGGAGAGCTATGGTCTCAAGCAACAGCGCAGGCGCATCGCTTGGAGCTTTTGACCATCAATACCATCAATATCATCAATATCATCATATTCCTGCTTGCATATTTTATATTTTGTAGTAGAATGGTCTGACATGTATTTGATCAGAGGAATGATGAAATGTTACAGAAGCAGACATTCAGAAACCGATATTTCGGCAACAAGGCATTTTATAAAATGGTGCTCGGTGTTGCAGTTCCGATCATGATACAGAATGGCATAACGAATTTTGTGAGCCTGCTTGATAATATCATGGTAGGCCAGATAGGAACGGAACAGATGTCAGGTGTGGCCATTGTGAACCAGCTGATGTTCATTTTCTATCTATGCATGTTCGGTGGACTTTCGGGCGTCGGAATATTCACGGCCCAGTACTACGGCTATAAGGATGATGAGGGTATCAGAAATACCTTCCGTTATAAGCTGTGGCTGGGTCTTATTATAGTGCTTGCGGCTGTATGCATATTCCTTTTCTTCGGTTCGGATCTGATAGAGCTGTATCTGTCGGGAAGTGAGGACGGCGGCGATCTTGAGGCTGCGCTGCAGTATGGACTGGATTACCTGAAGGTTACACTGATCGGACTGCCTCCGATATATATAGGCCAGCTCTTCTCCAGTACACTCAGGGAGTGCGGAAAGACCAGGATACCCATGATGGCTGGAGTCGTTGCGGTATTCGTGAACCTGTTCCTGAACTGGCTTTTGATCTTCGGTAACCTGGGATTCCCGGAGCTGGGCGTGGTTGGCGCGGCCATAGCTACGGTAGTTTCCCGTTATGTGGAAATGATCATTGTAATGACCTGGTGCATCCGTCACAGGAATACGGAGACCTATTTCAAGGGGCTGCTCAGGACACTCAGGGTACCGGCCCATCTTGTATTCAAATTCTTCAAAACAGGTATGCCGATACTTATAAATGAAGGACTCTGGTCGGTGGGTGTTGCAATGCTGGCGCAGGCCTTAAGTATCCGGGGACTGAACGTGGTGGCAGGACAGAATATCTCATCCACCATCAATAATATTTTCAATATTGTCTTTATCGCAATGGGAGATGCGGTGGCGATCCTTGTGGGACAGGCTCTGGGAGCAGGTGAGCTGGAAAAGGCAAAGGAATGGGCCCGCAAGATGATAGTCACGGGTATGATCAGTTCCCTTATCATGGGAAGCATCATGTTTGCCACCGCAGGACTTTTCCCGAAGCTTTATAATACAAATGATCAGGTGAGATCCATAGCTACGGCATTTATCATGATACAGTCGGTGGCCATGACCAAGGATGCATTTCTTCACGGCAGTTATTTTACGCTTCGTTCGGGAGGAAAGACCATCATTACATTTCTCTTCGACAGCGTATTCATGCTTGTGGTATCGGTGCCTGTGGCGTATGTGCTGAGCCGGTATACGGATCTTTCCGTTGTATGGATCTTCGGACTGGTGCATGCGGCCGATCTGCTTAAGTGCATAATTGGATATATACTGCTGAAAAAAGGAGTCTGGGTGCGGAACATAGTTGCTGATAGTTACGATTGAAATTTCCTGAAAAATCCAATATACTAAGTATGTGGCTATACCTTTGGGACAGTACACCATAGGACCGGTCAGAAACCGTTCTCATAGGGTTGTCCCCGAAATTAAGGAGGAAATATGCAGGCAGTAAGAGCATATCACAGGATAGAAGCACGGATCGATCTTTCGGCGATCCGTAAGAATATAGAGACGGTTAAGGCGTTGAATCCGCCGGAGGAGAAGGTGCTGCTGGTTATCAAGGCGGATGCCTACGGACACGGCGCGGTACCCATTGCGGCTGAGATGCAGGATCTGGCGGATTATTTCGGAGTAGCGGAGATAGATGAGGCGGTTGAGCTCAGAAGAAGCGGCATAGATAAGCCGATACTTATCCTCGGATATACGGATGAGACAGAGTATGAGGATCTTCTGGAATATGATATCAATCAGGCAGTTTATGATGTAGATAAATGCAGGGTTCTTTCCATGCTTGCCGAAAAGCAGGGAAAGAAGGCAAAGGTTCATATCAAGGTGGATTCCGGAATGAGCCGCATCGGGCTTCAGGCTGATGATGAGGGTATACGCCAGGCTGAGGAGATACTGAATATGCCCGGCATTTCCGTGGAAGGTATATTTACCCATTTTGCCAGGGCGGATGAGACGGATAAGACCTCTGCCATGGAGCAGTACAGACTGTTTTCAGGTTTTGTACATACACTTGAAGAAAAGGGTTATGATCTCGGCGTGCGTCATATGGATAACAGCGCGGGCGCGATGGAACTGCATTCCGGTGGATTTGACATGATGCGGCTGGGCATTGTAATATATGGATTATACCCGTCTGATGAAGTGGATCACAGCATTAAGATCCAGCCTGCAATGCAGCTTCAGAGCCATATCACACATATCAAGACCTTGCCTGCAGGAAGAGGCATAAGCTACGGGCATACCTTCGTTACGGAGCGTGAGACCCGGGTTGCCACAGTTTCGGCAGGCTATGCGGACGGTTATCCCAGAGCACAGTCGGGCAGGGGAAGAGTGCTGATCCGCGGTGAATATGCACCCATACTCGGAAGGGTATGCATGGACCAGTTTATGGTGGATGTATCACATATTCCGGAAGCAGAGGTGGGCGACACCGTTATACTTTTCGGCACGGAGGGTGAAAACAGCATTTCCGTTGAAGAGGTGGCAGCTCCTGCCGCAAGCTTTAACTATGAGCTTGTATGTAATGTGGGTCATCGTGTTCCCAGGGTTTATGTCCGCGGGGAAGAAGCGATCGGTGAAGTGAATTATCTCAGATAAAGGAGTTTTATGTTTAAAAGAAAAGACGAGGCGGAGGTCGAGGAAGAAATACTCTCGATGGTGGAGGAAGGCCAGGATCAGGGCCTGATCCATGAGGATGAGGCAGAAATGATCTCGAATATACTCGACTTTGACGATAAGGCAGCCCATGACATCATGACCGCCAGAAGCAGGATGTTCGTGCTTGACAGGGGAATTACCATTGAGAAGGCTCTGCGTGACGGTCTTGCCAGCAGCTTTTCCCGGTATCCGGTGATCGACGGAGATCTGGATAATATAATAGGTGTCCTTCATTTAAAGGATCTGATGGAAGCATTTCTGTCCGGTAAGGGGGATGAGAACTGCGGTATAGTAATGGAAGAACCTATCTTCATTCATCCCACCTATGATATATCGAAGCTGCTCCGCCGCATGCAGAAGGAAAAGGTGCATATTGCCATCGTTGTGGATGAGTACGGTCAGACGGACGGACTGGTCACGCTGGAGGATATCATAGAGGAGATCGTGGGCAAGATCCAGGACGAGCATGACGATGAGAAGGAGGAGGCCCACCGTACCGCTGATGAAGGCTATGTGATGGACGGGTTCATTTCACTGAATGATCTGGAGGATGTGCTTCCGGATTTCGAACTGCCTGAGGATGCGGAGATGGAAACGCTGAACGGTTTTCTGCTCTACCGGCTGGGACATCTGCCCAGAGCCGGAGAGAAGATAGAGATAGATTACGGAGGCTATAAATTCCGGCCTCTGAGGATAGAAAACCAGATGATAAAGACGGTTAAGGTTATAAGAGCTCCTCAGCCTGAGGAGAAGTGACGGAATCCATGCCGGCCTCAGTAGAAGCCGAAGGATTCCGTAAGGATGATCGGGTTATTTATTTGTATCTATTCAGCATCCCCTGGGAAAACATAAAAATCAAAGCCGGAAAGCTATCTTCCAAAATGGCTTTTATGTTTTCCCGGGGTGCTGAACAGTTACTATTTTTTATAAGGAGAATATATATGTCAGGACATTCCAAATTTGCAAACATCAAACACAAGAAGGAAAAGAACGATGCAGCCAAGGGTAAGATATTTACCATCATCGGCCGTGAGATCGCTGTTGCTGTTAAGGAGGGCGGACCTGATCCGGCAAATAACTCCAAGCTCCGCGACGTTATCGCAAAGGCCAAGGCCAATAATATGCCTAACGATACCATCGACCGCGGCATCAAGAAGGCTGCAGGCGATGCCAACAGCGTAAATTACGTTGTAAATACCTATGAAGGCTATGGTCCCTCAGGTACCGCCATCATCGTTAACTGCCTTACGGACAACAAGAACCGTACCGCGTCAAATGTACGCAACGCTTTCACAAAGGGCGGCGGAAATGTAGGAACTACAGGCTGTGTGTCCTATATGTTTGATGAGAAGGGCCAGATCATTGTTGCAAAGGAAGATTATGAGACTACTGCAGATGATTTCATGATGATGGCGCTGGATGCGGGAGCTGAGGATTTCTCCGAGGAAGAGGACAGCTATGAGATCATTACTTCACCCGAGGACTTCTCCGCTGTACGTGAAGCCCTTGAGAAGGAAGGCGTGCCCATGATCTCTGCCGAGGTTACAATGATCCCTCAGAATTATGTGACACTTTCTTCGGAAGAGGATCTGAAGAAGTTCCAGAAGATCATCGACCTTCTGGATGAGGATGATGATGTTCAGGCAGTTTATCATAATGTTGACAATCTTGATGAAGAGTGATCATAGAGATGCAGAGATTCTGCGGCCTGCGGTTTATGAATGACATAAGCCTTAGACCATGTAAGTCATGGCTTTGAGATCATGGACCATACATGCCTGTGACCATAGATTGACACAGGCTTTCGGCCCGGGAATGATATAGGGGTGTATCGTTCCGCAGGAATCCTGCAAGGAGAATCTCCAGGGGAGGGCTTGCTATGAAACGCAGAAGAACGATAGCTTTTCTTACAAGCGGGATCGGTGATGTGTTCTCCGTACTTCTTTCGCGCGGTATCATGAGTGCTTCAGCGAACGATGATGTAAATATTCTGATAGTTCCGCTGAAATACATCAACCGTGAACGTACGGAGGATGTGGATCCGTATGAATACCAGTATCAGACTGCAACCGCATTCCTGAAGAAGGATAATGTGGATGCTTTTATCGTTGCAGCGGAATGTATAGGCTGCCTTACAACCCGTGAGAATACACTGAAATTCGTTGCCGATCTTGAGGATGTGCCCACAATTCTTGTGGCGTCAAAGATCGACGGTTATCCCAGTGTCAATTTCGACAATAAGACCGGCATCAGAGATGGTCTTAATTTTCTTATAGAACGGATGGGCGTGCATAAGATATGCATGCTCGGAGGTTTTACCGGAAATTCTGATTCCGAAGAACGCTTCCAAGTTTACAGGGAGGTTCTTAAGGAGCATGATATCCCCTTTTATGACAGCTATTATGTAGAATCACCTCTCAGCCACGATATCCGTGAGGAAGCAGCAAGACTGCTGGATCAGAATCCGGATACCGAGGCTGTTTTCTGTGCAAATGACAAGGTTGCGTACGGGCTTTATGCGGAAATGAAATCCCGGGGACTTGTTCCGGGAAAGGATATATACATAATGGGCTTCGATAATGAGGAAGACAGCGCGATGATCAATCCCTCGCTGTCAACTGTTGTGGCGGATCCCGTGGAGCTTGGACGTTATTCTTACGATATGGTAAAAAGAATGCTTGACGGTGAGGAGGTTCAGGAAGAAACCATACCCACGCGTTTTATCCCGAGAGACTCATTCGGCGGCATCGCATCCAGGGAACTGCAGGACAGAGGTAATTATCTGGATCCTTCCAAGGCTGACAGCTTTTTCAATATGCTCTTCTACAGATATACGGAAGAGGTGGAAAAAAAGGATGGCTCAAGGATACGGGAACTGTTCTGTAATCTGATGGTCAATACCGCAAACCATCTGAACAAGGTGCTGGGTTACAGCAGCGCTGATGGTGTATCACAGTATGACGAAGCTGAATCGGAAGCATTTCTGAAGCAGATGTCAGGTGATGTGGATGACTTATTCAAGGCAGGTGCCCTGAAGTACACTGATGTGGATGAGTTTGTGTCCTTCCTGGAGCATTTCCATGCGGCCGTGATAAATGAAGACGTGGCCCAGGATGCAAAGACGCATTCGTCAGATGTAATGTACTTATTCATGAAGCAGATCATCAAGGTCATGCGTAACAGAAATGTGGAAATGACGCAGGAAACCAATGACATGATGATCGATCTGAAGAATCTTGTTCGGGAGAGCCTGAATTTTGTCTACGGAAATGATCACAGTTATTCAGCGCTGATATCAAATGTGGGATGGCTGGGAATACAGAACGCATATATTTACATTTACAGCAAGCCCATTGTACATCTGCAGGATGAGCCGGTGGAGACAGCAAAGGCCCTCAGGATGAAGGCTGCACTGAGGGACGGAAAGCTTGTGGAGATACCCTATAGTGTGCAGTATACAAAGCTGAAGGATATGTTCTGCAATCCCAGGATGACGGATAAGAAATATACGCTTATCCTGACTTCTCTTTTCTGCGGGGACACGCTTTTCGGCGCCATTCTTTATGACGCTACCGAGCTTACATTCCGTAACGGAGATTTCCTTACAAACCAGTTCGGCTCCGCTGCACATATGATCCATATCCTGAAGCAGAACAATGAGATCCAGAAACAGCTTGAGGATAACCTGGCGATCATGTCAAAGAACAATATCGAGTTGGACAAGCTTTCCAGAAATGATGTGCTGACGGGTATCCTCAACAGACGGGGCTTCAATGCGCTGGCGGAAAGCGTGATAAAGGACAACCGCGAGTTGGGCAGGGATACCATAATTTCCTATGTGGATATGAATAATCTTAAGGTTATTAACGACCGTTTCGGACATGATGACGGTGACTTTGCCCTGAAGGCGGTGAGCACGCTGCTGACGGAGATCATAGGAAACCGCGGAGTTGTGGGCCGTATAGGCGGGGATGAATACGCCTTTGTATACTACGGGGATAAGGATGAGAAGCAGCTGAAGGAAGAGGTGCGCAGACGTTTTGCGGAATTTAATAAATCTACGGATGTGCCCTATAATGTAACGGTATCCTGCGGCTTCTACCGTATAGCAAAGGATGATACAGAAAGAACTCTTGATGATGCCATGGGTATGGCGGATCAGGATCTTTATATAGCAAAGCAGATGAAGGATAACCGTGTGCTCAAGGCGCTCTAGCTGCGCGGTTAAAATGATTTATCCTTAAAAGGACGGAGACAGCATGGGTGACAGGAAGACAGTAGCATTTCTGGTAAGCGGCCTGATGGATGATTTCACTATCAAGATGTGCAATGGTGTGATGAATGAAGCCGTGTACAATGATGTGAATCTTGTTGTTGTGCCCGTAAAATATATCGACCGTGATCTTACCGGCCTTCCTGACGTTTATGAATACCAGTACAAGACAAATGAACGGAATATCACTGCAGATAATGTGGATGTGCTTATCGTGGCTGCAGACTGCATAGGCTGTCTTACGACCAGGGATAACCTTATGCATTTTATGAATGAGCTTGCGGATGTTCCCACGGTGCTTATAGCTACGAGGATCGACGGATATCCGGGAGTGAATTTTGATAATAAGACAGGCGTAAGGGACGGCCTTACATATCTTATTGAAAAGCTCGGTATACGGAAGATCGGTATGCTGAGTGCATCAGATGATTATTATGATGCAAGGGAAAGAAAAGAAGCTTATTTTGAGATGACCGAAAAGTATGACCTGCCATACAGGGACACCATGATCGTTGAAACCAATATGACAAGTATGTGCAGGAATGAGTGTGAGCTCCTGCTGGATATGAATCCGGATCTGGAGGCGGTATTCTGTATAAATGAC
>ONWK01000287.1 GCA_900321505.1 uncultured Eubacteriales bacterium | reverse complement strand
TGAACAACGAAAAGCGCAACAAATATGACAGCAGATCTCATATTTGTTGCGCTTTTGTTATTTATAGCATGGTACAATATGATCATAATCCAATGAAAGGAGGTTAAGGGCGGAAATCTAAGCCAGCGTATACCCATGACTCTGACAACAGCAGCAAGGAAAAATTAAAAGCATTCCGTAGCCAGAAACCAAAAATCGATAAATTCCACACAGGGGCTCAACACTAAAGGACGTATCAACCGCCGCAATTCAGCCATGACTCAGGTAGCGGAATTTCTGGGGTGTCCGAATATCATAGCTCATGCCGAAAATGTTGAACTGATGATAAACGGAAACAAGGTCCGCGGAACCTTTATGAAGAATGCAGACGGGTCCGTTGAGGTTGCCGGAATCCAGAAAAACAATGTTATTTAGGAGGACTGAAATGAACTTTAATAATCTCGAACTGCCGGGTATCGATAATGCACGTGAACCCGGGGGCTGCATGATCGGATGTAAAGAAGTAAAAAAAGGATTGCTCATCAGAACGTCGGCACTCAGCGATGCCACTGATGAGGCAATAAATAAACTCAGTGATACCTGGCGAGTACAGACTGTGATCGATCTTCGAATGAGTACGGAGCATCAGTTCAGACCCGATCCCGAAATACCGGGAGCCGTTAATATCCATCTTCCAGTAATGGAAATGGAAGATATGCTAAAAGATGTAGATCCGGAGCTGGTAAAGGAGTACAGCCAGAAAAAGCCTGACCGTATGAAGATTTTTGAAAAAGCCTATGCTGCAGGAAAGCTTGATGATAAGATGTATATCTTTTTCCTGATGGGTGAACGCGGAAAGGCTTCCTGGAAAAGGTTCTTTGAGGAATTACTGAAGATTGAGGACGGCCGTGCCTTTCTCTGGCACTGTACGGACGGAAAAGACCGTACGGGCTGCGGATCCATGCTGATCCTGTCCGCCCTCGGTGCCGACAGAGAAATGATCATGGCAGATTATATGCAGACCAACGTGCTCAGGAAACAGCAGCTGGATGCTGTCAGAATGAAGATTGCTCCCCTGGGCTGGCCTCAGGAAAAGCAGGATGCCCTCCTCTTTATGTCCGGGGGCGTGTTTGAAAGCTATATGAACAACGCGCTTGACGCACTTGAACAGAATTATGGTTCGGTGGCAGGCTATCTCCGTGAGGAACTTGGCATCGGTGACGCTGAAACAGAAATACTGCGAAGTCGGTATCTCGTGTAAAAACCGCTCCGCAGTATAATAAAGTCTTATCTGGTCGGATCCTTATGCATGTAGGCTCCGTTGTGGTTTCTGAGGAAAAAGAGCAGCGAGATAAATGACGATTTGTAAAGGACAAATTCCTTCTCCTTCATCATTTCCAGGATCTCCTCCTCCGTTGCCCAGCGCACCTGCTCTACCTCAGTAGCCTGCAGCTTAAGGGTATCGATATCGACATCCATGTTGACCGTATAGATATCATTAAAACCGCCATCAAAATAAATGGTCATGGCCGGCCGCATACCATCCAGAGAATAATCAATCCCCACTTCTTCGAGGAGTTCTCTGGATGCCGCCTGCTGGCTGCTGTCTCCCGCAAGGGCACTTCCTCCGGCGGTAATATCCCACATGCCGGACCATCCCTTCTTCTCCTTCAGCCTCTTCTGGATAAGCATCCTTCCTTCACTGTCGAAGATACACACATGGACCACGAGCCTGTAATAACCCTCCGGTACTTTATTACCCCGCTCAAGGACTTTTCCGCTCTTGTTGCGGTTTACATCATACAGATCAAAGCATTCCATTTGAACTCTCCTCTCAGTAATCACAGCAGCTACTGCTGCGTCTTCTTTATCTGCTGTTTTGCAGTAAACTGTACCGCAGTCTTCCGGGGAATGAGTCTTCCTGCAGTAACTGCCCCCTTCATCTTGAAGGTCGGGACTATCACGGTCTTTCTCTTTTTCATACCGGACAGAGCTGCCTTAACACATTTCTCTGCTGAGATCCCTTTTAATGCAAACTGAACCTCAGCAACCGAATTGAATTCCGTATCCACCGGTCCCGGGCAGAGACAACCCACATAGATGCCCTTCCCCTCCAGCCGGAATTCCTCTGCGACTGCCTGGGTCAGGCTTGCCACATACGCCTTTGTTGCATAATAGGCAGCCATATACGGTCCGCCCGGAAGCAGTCCCGCTGAGGATGCCACATTCAGAACATATCCGCACCCACGTTCATTCATGGATTTCAGAGCGGCTTTCATCAGAAGATGCATCGCAGTCACATTCAGCTCGATCATCTGCTTCTCCCGGTCCACTTCGGTTTCAAGAAAAGCCCCTGCAAGACCGAAGCCTGCATTATTTATGAACACATCCATCCTGTGCTTTTCCATCCAGCTGATCAGCAGTTCGCGGCCATAGTCTGAAACCAGATCGGCGATCATGACCTCCGCATGCACTCCTGCCCCCTTCAGCTCACCCTTCATCTGGTACAGACGGTCGCCTCGCCGCCCCACGAGTAACAGATGATAACCCTGTCTGGACAGCTGACGTGTAAACTCAAGTCCTATACCGCTGGTAGCGCCTGTGATCACTGCCCAGCCGTTTCTTTTACCTTTTTTCATAACGTTCTCCGGTCCCCTTCCCAAAAGTTTTTCTGTCAGCTGTTATTCAAACTTAAAATCCTTCAGAAGATCTCCCAGTGATGTTCCTATCGACTCGCTTTCAGGAAGAACGATCTCCTCTTCCTCAGCCACCTGCTCTTCAGGGTTCTCCTGAAGGGCCTTTATTGAAAGTGATATCTTTCCGTCTTTGATATTGATAACCTTGACATCCACTTCCTGTCCTTCTTTAAGTACAACACCCGGATGCTTGATCCTCTTATGTGATATCTGGGAGATATGAACCAGTCCGGACATTCCGTCGCCCAGGTCGATAAATGCACCGTAATCCTTGATGGTCGCAACCGTGCCGTGGAACACCTGTCCTATCTTAACTTCGGACATTTTTTTCTTTTTGCTGAGTTCCTGTCTTTCCTTCAGTATTTCCCTTGCAGACAGGATAAGCTTATCCTCGTCCATATTTGCCTCAAAGACTCTGACCTCAAGCTCCTTACCCAGGAATGAATTACAGTCCTCCAGCCTTTCAAGAGAGAGTTTTGAAATGGGGATAAATGCTCTGATGCCTTCAAAATCGGCAACCACTCCGCCTTTTACCACCTCACTGACCGTAACAACGGTATTCTCCTGAGACTCCTTCATCTCCTCAGCTTTTCTCCATGCGAGAAGCGTATCCGTATCATGGACACCGTCACCCATCAGACTGTATGACGCTTCCAGCATTTCCTCATAATCCTTCATTGATTCAGCCATTTTAAATTCTCCCTTCCGCCATTTTCCGTTACCTGTAACTGATCTTTTTATTGCTTCGTAATATTATAACAGATTTCATGTTAATATCGTACCTGTTCTGACAAAAAAAATAACTATTCAGCGCATCGGTCGCTGAATAGTTACAAAAATCATTTTTTTGCCAGAATTGCCGTCATATCCTTTACGCATCTGTCGGTACACATCTCCCGCTGGGGAAGCTCCTCGTGGCGGTCCATAAAATCTATGACTCTGATACACCCCAGAACCTGTGCCCTGTTTTTTGTCTCACGGATAGTTTTCTCATCCGATCCTGACAGATATTGTTCAAAGGTACGGTCACAGATCCTTGCAGCCGTCTCCACATCAACGCCAAGTATATGTGCCGCTTCCGGTGCGATCGAGGGAAACTGCCTGTAAGATACGAATACTGTAGCAAGCTCAAAGATCGGATCACCTGTACAAAGCGTATCCATATCGATGAGCATGAGTTCATCCCCGCAGACCAGGATATTATTCATGTGAAAATCCGCATGAAGAACCGTATTGCTGTCAGGTATCGCATCCACAATACTGCTGAGTCCGGAATAAAGTTCCGCCGGCAGCAGTCTCTGGACCTTTGGCATCCAGTCCAGAGTCTGCTTCTTCATATCCGGAAGTTCACCCGGCTTAGCTTCGATCGCATGGACCAGCCTCATGAGATCTACAGACTTTCTGATAAAATCCTCAAAATGCTCCGGAGAGCCTTTGATATAATCGGCTGATGATCCCGCATTCAGATGCTCAAACACGGTTCCGTACCTGTCACCGACACGAACGATATCAAAGGGGATCGCTGTAGGTATTCCCTTTACAAATGCCCAGCGTGCACACTCTCTTTCCCTGCGGATGGAATCCAGACTGACTCCCTCGTAATACACCTTTACCAGCATATCCGGTGCGGTACGGTAAACGATACCATGTGCACCCCGTCCTATCTCAGGACAGCCGTCGATACTTAACTCACGAAATTCTCCCATTCATCTCACCCCACTTTTGTAAACTCCTGCCGCACAGTTAACTCCCTTCTCATGCAGCTTGTACCATGATCTTGCATAGCAAGACGATGTACTGATGCCTTTGGCATCCGCAGTGATGCTTCGCATCGTGTTCACTGTACTTTACGCAGGGGCATGTTCCCCGCGAAACGGGAGACATGACTATATTGTACCATTTTTGAAATGCGGATGCTACTGTGCCGTAGCGAGTTTGTAGTAATAGCCCTTCTTTTCCATCAACTCCTGATGTGTTCCGCATTCCATGATACCGCCGTGATCGATGTACATGATCTTATCGCATTTACGGATGGTGGAGAGGCGGTGGGCGATGATGAAGGAAGTCCTTCCCTTAAGCATGGCATCCAGTCCCTTCTGCAGGGCACGCTCCGTCTTTACATCGATGCTTGATGTTGCCTCGTCCAGGATCAGAATAGAAGGATCCGAAAGCAGCGTCCTTGCAAAGGAAATGAGCTGCTTCTGTCCTTCACTGAGAGATGCACCGCGCTCCTTAACATTTGTATTGTATCCGTCGGGAAGAAAGCGGATGAATTCGTCCGCACAGACGGTCTGCGCCGCCTTCCTTATCTCCGGAGTCTTTGCATCCAGCCGTCCGTAACGGATATTGTCCTCAATTGTTCCGGAGAAGAGAAAGCTGTCCTGCATCATTATACCCATCTGGGACCTTAACGAATGCAGGGTCACATCCCTCACATCCGTACCGTCGATGGATACGCTCCCATCCTCCACATCATAGAATCTTGAGATCAGGTTCACGATAGTACTCTTTCCGGCGCCGGTAGGCCCAACCAGAGCCACACTCTCTCCCGGTTCCACTGTAAAGGAGACATCCTGCAGCACCTCATTTCCCTTTTCATAGGAAAAGGTCACATGATCAAAGGTTACCCTGCCGCGGATCGGAGGCATTTCCTCCGCACCCTCTTTATCGCAGATATCCACCGGCTCGTCGATGGTTTCAAATATCCTCTCCAGGTACGCGATATTGTTGATGAAGTTGTTAAAGATATTTCCCAGGTTCATAATGGGCTGCCAAAAAAATGACGCGTAACCCGAGATCGCAACAATGGTACCGAAGGATTTGCTGCCCTCCCCGAAGAGCACCAGTCCGAACAGGAAAATGGCGGCGCTGACGCAGGCTGAGATGGTATTGATACCCGGCCATACCAGGTTTGAGTATTTTACCGCGACATTCCAGGTCTTCCTGCAGTCATCCGACAGTTCCTCAAAGGTCTTCTTATTCTCATCCTCCCGTGCGAAGATCTGTGTGATCCTGGCACCCACGATATTTTCCTGCAGATAAGCGTTCAGGTTGGAATTCTTATTGGAGACCGCCTGCCAGGCCTTACGCTGCTTATTCTTGATCCACAGCATGAAGGTTCCGAGGACCGGAACACCGCACATTACGACCAGCGCCAGCTGTACATCTACCATAAACATAAAGACCGTAATGATGATCAGATTGAAGCCCTCAAGGATAATGTTGATCAATCCGTTCGACAGCATGTCCGATACGGAATTCACGTAGTTTACCACGCGGATCAGGATCTTGCCGTGGGGGCGGTCATCATAATACCTGAAGGACAGTTCCTGCAGATGCGCAAAAAGATCTTTCCTGATATCATAGATGATCTCCTGGCTTGCATGTACCATGAGCCTGCTCCGGATGGTCGTAAAGATCACACTGACCGCAAATATCAGCGCCAGCACGCCCACCAGGATAAAGAGCAGCTTCGTATTGTTCTGCGGTATCGCGTTATCCAGTGCATATTTTACCACCATTGGCGCAAGGTAACCGAAGATACCGCCGAGGGCACTCAGCAGAAGCGCGATCAGCATCGGTTTCTTCCATTTTTTGATATATGCGGACGCCCTGAGCAGATGCTTAATCTGAAACGGCTCGTCCAGCCTTTCGTCTACTTTGTATGTATTTCTTGCCATGTATATTTACCTCGTGATATGAGGACGTTGACGTTATTCTCTGTCACTCTGCATTCGCCGGCTGAAGAATCCTCTGACTCAGCAGGAAGTTATTTCACCGGTGCACCGCTCACAGCCCCGGTTAACGCTCTATACCTTCTCAGGATGATATCACCCTTCCTGCAGCTCTACCAGCTCCGCGTAATACCCGCCCCGTGCTACCAGCTCATCATGAGTCCCTTCCTCAAATATCCTTCCGTCCTTCAGAATGATGATCCGGTCTGCGTTTTTTGATGTGGATACACGCTGAGCGATGATAAGCTTTGTTGTCTCAAAGTCCAGTTTTGTCAGGGAATCCCGGATCTGCCTTTCGGTTTCCAGATCCACAGCAGAGGTCGTGTCATCCAGTATCAGGATCGCAGGCCTTACGGCCAGCGCCCTGGCAAGTGACAGCCTCTGCTTCTGACCTCCGGAAAGTCCCACGCCCCGTTCACCGATTATAGTCTCATACCCTTCCGGCATTTCCTCTATAAAACGGTGCGCCGCCGCATATCTTGCAAAGCGTTCGACCTCCTCCCTCCGTATACCCGGATCACCGTATGATATATTTCCCTCTATAGAATCCGAATATAGAAGCACATCCTGGGTCGCAAGCCCAATATTTTTTCTGAGTCCTTCCAACTTATACTTCTCCACAGGCACTCCGTCGATCCGTACCTCTCCCTCCGTAGGTTCGAAAAACCGCGGGATGAGCTGGATCAGC
>ONWK01000270.1 GCA_900321505.1 uncultured Eubacteriales bacterium | reverse complement strand
TTCACAAACCCTCACTTCGTTCGGGCTGCTCCTTCGGAGCAGGGTGCGTACGGTTCTCGAAACGCCTGATGGCGTTTCGGAACCTAAAATACTGCTTTCTTGCTCTTATCTATAGGTCTGTAACCTCTTTCCTTAAGCACTTCCATGATCTTTTCCTTATGCTCCGGGCCGAAGGCTTCTATGGTTATCACAAGCTCCACAGCTGCATTCCGGTTAAGAGAAACAAACTGGTTATGTACCAGCTCGATGATATTTCCCTGAAGCTCAGCAATGATCTGGGATACACGCACCAGTTCACCCGGCTTATCGGGAAGCAGCACCGATACCGTAAATATACGGCTTCTGGCAATTAGTCCGTGCTGTACAACAGAGGAAAGCGTGATCACATCCATATTTCCTCCGGAAAGAATGCTTACGACCTTCTTTCCTTCAGCAGGAAGATGCTTCAGAGCCGCCACCGTGAGCAGTCCGCTGTTCTCCACTATCATTTTATGGTTTTCGATCATGTCAAGGAAGCTCACGATAAGCTCACTGTCTTCAACAGTGATGATGCCATCCAGATTTTCCTTTATATATGGGAATATCTTCTCACCGGGAGTTCTTACCGCAGTACCGTCGGCTATGGTATTGACACCGGGAAGTGTTGTAACGGCGCCGACCTTAAGTGATTCCTGCATGCAGTTCGCACCGGCAGGTTCGACACCTATCACCTTTATATCCTTATTCAGCATCTTTGCCAGAGTGGAAACACCCGTTGCAAGCCCGCCGCCTCCGATGGGTACAAGTATGATATCCACAAAGGGAAGCTCCTTCAGGATCTCCATGGCAACTGTACTCTGGCCTGTAGCAACCTCCAGATCGTCAAAGGGATGGATGAAGGTATATCCTCTTTCCTCGGCGAGTTCCAGCGCATATCCGCAGGAATCATCATACACATCACCGTAAAGTATGACCTCAGCGCCGTAGGATTTTGTACGGTTAACCTTGATCAGCGGTGTGGATGTGGGCATAACTATGGTTGCCTTCACCCCATAGGCCTTCGCTGCATAGGCTACACCCTGGGCATGATTTCCCGCAGATGCGGTGATAAGTCCCCTGGCGCGTTCCTCATCACTGAGCTGACTTATCTTATAATAAGCTCCGCGGATCTTATATGCGCCTGTCACCTGCATATTTTCAGGCTTCAGATATACCTTATTTCCCGTAATCCCTGAAAGGTATTCGCTTTCGATGAGATTCGTGGGACGTACTACCTTTGAAACTATCTCATATGCTTCTTCACATTTTTTTCTCGTGATCGTGTCCATATTATTATCCTCTGAAAGACTTGAGCTTCTTCGACCTTAGGCCTCGGAATGACATTCTGGTATCGTTATTATGACCTTTTACAGATTATTTATTGGAATAGTCATACGCCTCATTAACATAGTAATCGGCATCCTCGGGCATGGTGAAATCTTCGAACAGCGCTGAAATGTACTGCTTTGCATCGAAGCGTTCCATATCCTCCACCTTCTCTCCCACACCGATATATTTTACCGGTACGGAAAGCTCGGCTTCGATAGCCACCGCTATGCCTCCCTTGGCTGTTCCGTCCAGCTTGGTAAGGATTATACCGTTGATCTCGGTAACATTAGCGAACTGCCGGGCCTGTTCAAGCGCATTCTGGCCTGTGGAACCATCCAGGACGATAAGGGTCTCTACAAAGGCCTCCGGATATTCCTTGGAAATGATACGGCGCATCTTCGCCAGCTCGTCCATAAGATTCTTCTTATTATGCAGACGACCTGCCGTATCGATCAGAAGTATATCCGTATTACGTGCTTTTGCTGCGGAAACCGCATCAAATACAACAGCGGAGGGATCTCCGCCCTCTCCCTGGGCTATCAATTCGGCTCCTGCACGGTTTGCCCAGGTGCGTACCTGTTCCACCGCGCCTGCACGGAAGGTATCGCCCGCAGCGATCATGACCTTTTTTCCGCGAGCCTTGTATTTTGCGGCCAGCTTTCCGATAGACGTTGTCTTTCCTACGCCGTTTACACCGATCACAAAGACTACAGACCGCTTATCCTCAAAATCATAAGCATGCTCATCCACGGTCATCTGCTTCATCAGTGATTCCATGATGATCATTTTTGTATATTCGGCATCCTTGAGATTCTTCTCCTCAACCTTCTCACGGAGCTCATCAATTACACGCTCTGTAGTCTCAACGCCCATATCAGCGCTGACCAGAGTCTCTTCAAGAGCGTCATAGAAATCCTCATCGATCTCGGATACCTTGAATACATTTGCTATGCTCATACTGGTCTTCTTGAGACCATCCTTTAATTTCTGGAAAAAGCCCATAATGTTATTCCTTTCATTCCTGTTGTTCAGGATGACATTAAATATCAGTCGTCCAGCTTATCTTCGATCATATTTACCGATACCAGAGTGGAAATACCTTTCTCCTGCATGGTGATACCGTACAGGATATCGGCACATTCCATGGTTCCCTTACGGTGGGTGATAACGATAAACTGAGTATCCTTCGTAAGCTTCTTAAGGTATTTTGCAAAACGCGTTACATTTGAATCATCCAAAGCAGCCTCGATCTCGTCCAGAAGACAGAATGGCGACGGCTTAAGGCTCTGTATAGCGAAAAGCAGGGCAATGGCCGTTAGGCTCTTCTCACCGCCGGACAGCTGCATCATGTTCTGAAGCTTCTTTCCCGGAGGCTGTGCATTGATCACTATACCCGTCTCAAGGATGTTCTCCTCATCCACCAGCTCCAGATCGGCCTTACCGCCTCCGAAGAGCTCACGGAATACCTTGCTGAACATTGCTCTGATCTCCTGGAATTTTTCGGCAAATGTAGCTTTCATTGCCTTATCCAGCTCTGCAATGACACCGCGGAGATTTTCCTCTGCCTGGATTATATCATCATGCTGGCTCTTCAGGAAATGATATCTTTCGGATACCTCCTTATACTCCTCAATGGCGCCTACATTTACCTCTCCGAGAGCTTTGATCTTCTGCTTGACCGCAGCGATCTCCTTACGCATCTCGGTAATGCTCTGTCCCGTCTCTTCCCGCTTTTTCTCTGTTTCACTGTAGGTAAGCTCGTATTCCTCCCACATATAGGCGGAAAGCTTTTCCTTATCCTCCTCCAGCTTTTCTATGGCTGAACGGAGCGTGAAGGCTGACTTGTCGAGACCTGCTATATCACGGGTCAGCTCTTCTCTTCTGTTAAAGAAGGTCTTGTTCTTTCTGTTGATCTCTTCCTTTTCCTGCTGTTTTGCTTCCAGTGTTTTTTTAGCCTTCTCGATATTTTCCTTACATTCAGTGATCAGCTTTTCCTTCTCGCCGATGGTCTTCTGAAGCTCCTCAGCCTCACGAACCCGTTCTCCGGATCTGGCGAGGATTTCATTCTTTTCATCATCCTGACGGGCCAGATCACCTGACAGTCTGTCGATATCGTTCTGGTAGAAGGAATCCCTTTGCGTAACTGTTCCAAGCGCCAGCTGTGCCTCGGACAGCTTTTCCTCAGCCGCTCTCCTTCTGGCGCGGACTTCATCCACCTTCTTCTCAAGCTCGGAAATGATCCGCTCCCTCTCCTTTATCTCCAGCTGCTGCTGTTTTTCGGTATTAAAGAGCTCAGACTTGTTTCTGTCGATATCCTTAACCTGGCGGTCAAGCTCTTCATTTTCTCTTTTAATACCGCTGAAGGATTTTTCAAGCTCAGACAGCCTGTTCTCAGCCTGCTGAAGCGTGATGGTCACTGAATTCTTTTCCAGTGTAAGCTTCTGGATCACAGTCTGATACTGATTTCTCTGCTCCTTGAGAGATTCCCTCTGCATCGAAAGCTCTGCATCCTCACGCTTTGCTTCCGAGTAAGCCTTTGTCATATCAGCTATTTCCTTAGTGATCTCATCCAGCTCACGCTTTCTTCCGAGAAGATTTGAATTATTCCTGAAAGCGCCGCCGGTCATGGCTCCGCCGGGATTGATCAGCTCTCCGCTGGGAGTCACAAGCCGCAGGGTCTGCTTATATTTTCTGGCTATGCGTATCGCCGCATCGATATTATCCACCACAATGCTGCGTCCAAGAAGGCTTTCTATCAGCTGTCTGTAGCGGTCATCTGTCTTAACGAGCTGCGAGGCGATACCGATAACTCCGTCCTCCTTCAGTGCATCCGGATCCACCGAACCTCTGGCTGTCACTGAAGATATGGGAAGAAATGTGGCTCTTCCCAGTTTTCCTTCCCTGAGGAAGGCTATCATTTCCTTTGCGGTCTTTTCATCCTCGGTAACTATGTTCTGAATGCTTCCGCCCAAAGCAGTCTCAATGGCGGTTTCATAGGCTTCATCAGTTTCTATGATGTCGGCTACGACGCCTATTATCCCTGACTTCCGCCCCTTCTGTTCCATTACCTTTTTAATGCTGTTACCGTAGCCTTCATAACGCTCACTGAGATTCCGAAGGCTTTCGTGGCGTGACTTGAGGCGTATCAGTTCCTGATTGTACCTGGTCATATCGGCTCGGACAGTACCGCTTCTGTCTGTCTTGGTGCGCAGATCGTTTTCCAGTCTGTTAAGGCGCTGGCGGTTGTCATCAAGGCTGTCGCTGACTGATTTCAGCTGGTCCCTGAGCCGCTTTGCCTCTTCGTTATTATGCTCCTGCTCACTCTTATCTGACAGATACTTCTGCTTCAGCTCGGTACGGCGAAGAGTAATATTCTCCAGCATCGTATCATAACGGGCCACCTTCTCCTTTACGGAGCCGCCCAGGTTCATGAAGTCGATTATCTCGCCTCTTGCGGCATCTATGGCTTCATTTCCGTCCTGCTGTTCCTTCTTGCAGTCCGCAACTTCCTTTTCAAGCTCGGCAACTGCCTTCTTCTTTTCCGTGAGCTCCTTTTTCAGATTCTTCTGTTCGGAAAGTACCCTGTCCTTTTCCGTATTGAGCCGCTGTATCTCAGCATCTATACGCTCCATGCGGGACATGAGCTCAGCCTCGGCATTCTTTGCAGACTGGATCTTCTCCTGCAGGACACGGATCTCACCCTCCGTATGCTCGATAAGCAGAGACGCCGCATGGGAATCACCGGTGAGCTTCTGCATCTCCTCGCTCAGCTGTTCAAGCTTCTGTTCCAGACGGTCATATTCTTCCTTTGTATGGTCGAACTCAGCCTGAAGCCGTTCCTGATCAGCGAGAGTTACATCCAGTTCATCCCGGTTCTTTACGATCTTTTCCTCGATCCTGTCTATCTCCATATTGAAGATATTTATATCCAGGTTTTTCTGTTCTTCCTTTAAAGCCAGGTATTTCTTAGCTTTTTCGGACTGCTTTTCAAGGGGTCCAACACGTTCCTCAAGTCCGGAAAGGATATCATTTACACGATTAAGGTTTGCGTGCTCAGCCTCAAGGGCCTTTTCCGTAGCGATCTTATTCTTCTTATATTTTACGATACCTGCAGCTTCATCAAAAAGGTCACGGCGGTCATCGGGCTTTCCGGAAAGTATTCGCTCGATCTGGCCCTGTCCGATGATGGAGTAACCCTCCTTACCGATACCGGTATCAAAGAACAGCGCCGCCACATCTTTAAGACGGGTTACTGTACCATTTATGAGATATTCGCTTTCACCAGATCTGTATACGCGCCTTGCTACTGTAACCTCGGTAAAATCCACCGGCAGGCAGTGATCAGAATTATCCAGTGTTATTGCCACATAGGCAAAGCCCTGGGGCTTACGCAGCTCTGTTCCGGCAAAAATGACATCCTCCATCTTTGAGCCGCGGAGCTTCAATGCGCTCTGCTCACCCAGCACCCAGCGTACAGCATCACCGATATTACTTTTTCCTGATCCGTTAGGACCTACTATAGCTGTTATACCTTCATTGAATTTAAAGGTAAGTTTATTTGCAAATGATTTAAAACCGTTTACTTCTATACTTTTAAGATACATTTCAGTTCCTGATTTCCTACGTATGTGTTATGTGAAGGGATTCTTCAGCCTAACATGAGACCGGTCATGAGATTCCCAGCATCCTCAGGGTCTCATGGGCCGCCTCCATCTGGGCTCCCTTTATGGAATTACCGGTCGCCTTCGCATAGGTTTTTCCGCCGATGATCACGGCAACGGTATATTTTCTGGCATGGTCCGGTCCCTTTTTCTCAAGGAGCGGATATTCCGGTATCATTCCCTGCTTCTGCGCATATTCCTGGAGGATGGTCTTTGCATCGGTAAAGATCGTACGGTGCTCCAGATCCGTCATAAGATGTTTATTTACATACTCCCTTGCAGGCTCCATCCCTCCATCCAGATAGATCGCACCCAGAACACTTTCGAAAAGATCGCATAGTATGGAAGGTCTTTCCCGGCCGCCCGTCTGCAGCTCTCCGTTACTTAGAAATACATAATCTCCATAGCCCAGATCCCGCGATATCCTTGAAAGCGTGTACTCACATACCAGACTGGCTCTCTTCTTTGTCAGTTCACCCTCCGTCAGCTCCGGATAACGATTGTACAGCTCCTCACTGGAAATATACTCAAGGATCGCATCGCCCAGAAATTCCAGGCGTTCATAGTGCTCCACCTGCTGTATATGGTATTCATGAGAAAAGGATTTATGTGTAAGTGCCCTGCGGAGAAGCTCTGTATCATTAAACTGATAACCTATCTTACGCTCCAGGGATGAATAGTTAAGCTCTGTATAATTCATGATGGTTTTCCGTTATTTACTCTGTTCCTCGTTTTGAGCTTCCAGACCTCTTATGATCTTTCCGCTTACATCCTTTTTGACAAAACGGTTGCACTGTTCAATAGCTGAAGCTATCTCGTTCTTCTTTGCATTTCCGTGAACCTTCACTACAAGACCCTTAAGACCCAGCATGGGGGCCCCGCCCTTATTGCTTGCATCAAAGCGTGAAAGCGTTTTCTTGAGACTTCTCTTTATAAGAAGCGCACCGGCCTTGCTGACCACAGTGGATTTCATTGCTCCCTTGATCTCTTCCAGAAGCATTTTGGAGAGTCCTTCATACAGCTTAAGGATAACATTTCCTACAAAAGCTTCTGTAAGGATGACATCTGCCTTGCCCGCAGGGATCTCACGTGACTCGATGCTTCCGATAAAGTTAATGGATTTACACTCCTTCAGAAGAGGATATGTACTCTTTACAAGAGCATTACCCTTTTCCTCCTCAGTTCCGATGTTCACGATCGCAACCGTAGGATTTTTAATACCCATAACATTCTGCATGTAGATGGAGCCCATCTGGGCAAACTGAACGAGCACCTCCGGCTTTGCATCAACATTTGCCCCGCAGTCGATCAGGAGCGAGGGAGTTTTAGCCGTCGGAAGAAGCGGTGCAAGCGGTGTTCTCTTTACGCCCTTGGCGCGGCCTACTATAAATGATGCGCCTGCAAGAACAGCGCCAGAGCTGCCCGCGGATACAAGTGCATCCGCCTTTCCTTCCTTTATCTGATTCAGACCCACTACAAGGGATGAATCCTTTTTCTTCTTAACCGCTTCAACGGGTGCATCATGACAGGTGATCTCTTCAGTACAATCGATCACCGTAAGACGATTTTTATCATATTCATATTTGCTGAGCAGTTTATCAAGCTCCTTTTTCTTTCCTGTCAGGATCACGCTGACTCCGGGATGCTTTTTCAGTCCCTCTACAGCCCCTTCAACACAAACCTGAGCACCGTTATCGCCGCCAAGAGTATCAATAACTATCCTTGCACCCATTTCTTTTTCTCCTTATCGATCATGCTTACATCAACTGACTTTACAGGTAGATTCATTCCTCACCCTGTAAAAGCACATAGACTTCATTATTTTATACGAAACCCGGTTCAAATGCAAGCAAAGAAAAAACCCCGTCAAATGACGGGGGTTTCTTCACACTCAAATCATCAGTTTACGGAAATGATCTCCTTCTGGTTGTAAGAACCACAGTTCTTGCATACGCGATGAGGCATCATCAGAGAGCCGCACTTGCTGCACTTTACCAGGTTCGGAGCAGACATTTTCCAATTTGCTCTTCTCTTATTTCTTCTTGCTTTGGATATTTTTCCCTTAGGACAGATTGACATACCGATCTCACCTCCTTGCCAAAAATCACACTTTCGCTATTATACTGATGATTTATGGCATTGTCAATAAGTATTTTTTCTTTTTTCCGATAAATAATAAATATTCAGCTGCACTGCCCTCAGAATGCGTACTTCAGAGTCTCGCGAGCTATGGCAAGCTCTTCATTTGTAGGTACGATAGCACATTTAACCTTCGAATCAGGCGTGGATATAAGTGTAAATGTACCGCTCTTCTTATTGGCTTCCTCATCCAGTGTAATACCCAGATATGTAAGGGAGCTGATGATCTCCTTACGAACTCCCGCATCCCACTCGCCGATGCCCGCCGTAAAGGCGATCAGGTCAACACCGTTCATGGCCGCAGCATAAGCGCCGATGGTTTTGATGATCTCATAGCAGAATGCGTCAAATGCCAGTTTTGCCCTCTTATTTCCATCCTCAACTCCGGCATCGATATCCCGCATATCGCTGGACAGACCGGAAATGCCGTAAAGGCCTGACTCCTTATTAAGTATGGTCAGGACCTTATCCAGAGAGATATTCTCCTTCTCAGCCATGAACTGGAGTACAGCCGGATCCAGGGAACCGGATCTTGTTCCCATGATAAGACCTTCAAGAGGTGTAAGTCCCATGGAAGTATCCACGGATTTTCCGCCCTTTACCGCTGTTATGCTGGCGCCGCCGCCGAGATGACATACGATGATCTTTGTATCTTCAATCGGCTTATCCAGAAGCTTTGCAGCCTCTTTGGATACAAAGCTGTGGCTGGTGCCGTGGAAACCGTACTTACGTATCTTGTACTTCTCATAGAAGCTGTAGGGAATACCGTAAATATATGCTTTTTCCGGCATGGTCTGATGAAATGCCGTATCAAATACCGCAACATTCGGCACACCGGGCATAAGCTCCATACAAGCCCTGATGCCCAGCAGATTTGCCGGATTATGAAGAGGCGCAAGACCGCTTACCGCCTCTATCTGCTCCAGAACCTCATCAGTGATCTTTACGGATGATGAGAAGGTCTCACCGCCGTGAACAACACGGTGTCCCACCGCGTCAATCTCCGAAAGAGATGAAAGTGAACCATGATCGGGATCAAGCAGTTCACGAATCACTATCTTCAGTGCGGTTCCGTGATCCGGCATATCCTCCTTAATAAGGATCTTCTCTCCTGTCTTCGGATGATCAAATTTGATCTGACCGTCCAGAAAGATCCGCTCACACAGACCCTTTGCAAGAACCTGCTCCGTTTCGGAATCGATAAGCTGGTACTTTAATGTGGTAGAACCGGCATTGATAACCAGAATCTTCATTGTTACAGCCTCCATTTATTATTTTTCATGTAACTATTCAGCACCGCGGCTCCGGATGCCGGATAATTACTTTTTCAGTAACTGTCCGGTTCCACGGTTATCCGGGTGCGCCGCCAGAGGATCATCGCCGGGTTAAATTCCCGAACTCCGGTCATGCATCCCTCCGGAATTCCGATATTTTGCCTGATTTCATCAGACATTCCTCTTCCCTGCCGTAGATAACGATCATGCCGCGTCCGTGTTCCTTGCTGAAATACATGGCATGGTCGGACTGATCCAGGACATCAACGATCTCCGTCGCGATATCCGGATATTGCGACATACCGATACTTGCATTTACATAGATCTTCTCGCCCTCGAATTCCACGATGTTATTCACGATATCATCGTGCGCTTCCTTAAGTATATCGTAGAATTCATCAACCGTGAAGCCCTGAAGGATAAGAAGGAACTCCTCGCCTCCGTAACGAACTGCGTAACCGTTGTATTTCTTCGCATATTTTCTGGCAACCGAAGCCACCATCCTGATAACCTCATCGCCTGCCAGATGCCCGTAGGTATCATTTACGGATTTAAATTTATCTATATCCAGCATGGCAACGGAAAGGCTCTTTTCATTAACAATGCTCTTTGCACAGATGCTCGGATAGTTTTCATTGAAATATGCACGGTTATAGACTCCGGTAAGACCATCCTTGGTAGCCATATCTTCCATCTGGAGATACAGCTTGGCGCTTCGTACGGCAGCTGTAAAATCCATCAGGGACGACTCATAGAAGGAATATCCCGATTCAAAGAAATCATAGGCCCCTGAGCCGATAACCATTACGCCGTAATAGGTTTCATTTTCATATGCGGGAAACGCGACAACATTCACAAGAGTTGTATCACTCAAAAGCGCTTCCAGATGGATTTTATCCTTGCAGATGATCATCGGATCCGTACCGCCACGTACCCTGAGTTTTTCATAGATGCTGACGAAATCTCTGGCAAGGGCAGACTGGAGTGTCTGATTTGAAGACAGTATCTGCATATACGGGTTTTCATTCATATATACCTTGCGGTCGATATAGATTCCACATACCCCCGGCTCCTTTATCTCCATGATATTTTCAAGCATACGGGTGGCATTGCCGGGCACATCAAAGCTGCTGGTGAAATCCTTCATTACGGAGATAAGTGACCTTACCTCTTCATTCATTGTTTCCAGATCCTTATTGGCCTTAACCAGTTCAAGCTTCTGCCGGTTGATCTCCTTATTTACCGCCTCAACACGATCCTGGTAAACCTTCAGCTTATCGCGTTCTTCCACCATATTTACATAGTCAAAATACAGATCCGTAGCCTTCTTTTCATAGGTACGTATACCTTCAACATAGCTGTGGAAAAGGACAAATACAAATCCTATCAGACAGACAGCCAGAAGCACGCCCAGTATGATCCATGCTCCTGTCAGCTCATTTCTGAAGCAGGAAACCATTCCAAGCACGATAAAAGAAAGATACAGTACTCTTCTGAGAAAGATATGATAATCATCAAAGATATCATAAAGTATCATATCTTCAAAAACCAGGAGCAGTTCAAACAGCATGATGGACAGGAACTGCATGGGATGGGGAGGTCCGATCAGATTGCCGAGAGAAAGCAGGAATATTTCTGTCAGAACCCTCAGGCTGTGATACTTGGGAGATATCTTGTCAAACTTTCGTAAATACAGTTCATCCAGCAGGAAACATCCGATTAGGACTGGGATATAGTAGACAAGCCCCATAACAGGGGTCAGGTCTTTGATCCTGCAAAATAAAACGACACCAAAAAGAACAACATAGAATATTCTATGCAGCTTAAAGTGTCGTTTCATATAATGCTGTTTATATTCTTCCGGCATGAATCTTTCCCCTGAGAATCATTCCCTGAACTAAAAACCCGGTGACCCATCAAGACATACAAAGCAATTATATCATGGTTTACAATAAGTTGCAAGGAAATAGAACTCCGGGGATTTCATATTATACGTGACGAAATATCAGTATTTTCTGGCTGCCGCATCCTGCCAGGTATGCTCCAGATTATAGAAGTCACGCATCTCAGATGT
>ONWK01000286.1 GCA_900321505.1 uncultured Eubacteriales bacterium | reverse complement strand
TGAGGTATTTGAGCAGCTTCTGAAGGAAATATGATGATAGGGTCAAAAGGTCCGTGCGATGCGCTTGCGCAATCGCACGAGACCTTAATTGAAACGCTGCACACTGCACACAAGGTTTGTGTGCAGTGAATCATCATATAGTGTAATTAAATGAAAAAAATCAGGAGAGAAGAATAATGAAAGTAGTTAAAACCGTTGCAGAAGTAAGAGAGGCTGTTAATGCGTGGAAGAAGGAGGGCCTTACCGTAGGCCTTGTACCGACCATGGGATTTCTCCATGCAGGTCATCAGAGTCTTATCAAAAAGAGCGTTGAGCAGAACGACAGGACAGTGGTGAGCGTTTTTGTAAACCCCACCCAGTTTGGTCCGAATGAGGATCTGGAAAGCTATCCCCGTGATCTTGACCATGATGCAAAGCTCTGTGAGGATACAGGAGCGGATATCGTATTCAATCCCGAACCGTCAGAAATGTATCCCGACGGATTTGTATCCTTTGTGGATATGAACGGACTCACCAATCATCTCTGCGGTCTTTCCAGACCGGTACATTTCCGGGGAGTATGCACCGTAGTTTCAAAGCTTTTCAATATTGTTACTCCGGACAGGGCTTATTTCGGACAGAAGGATGCGCAGCAGCTGGCAGTCATCAAGCGTATGGTTAAGGATCTGAATATGCCGCTTACCATTGTCGGATGTCCGATAGTACGTGAGGCTGACGGACTTGCAATGAGTTCACGGAATACCTATATGAACGCCGAAGAGCGTAAGGCAGCGCTGGTCCTTTCACAGTCCATAAGACTTGGAGAGCAGCTTGTAAAGGACGGTGAAAGAGATGCTTCAGTTGTGACAGGTGCAATGCGCGCACTGATCGAGTCTGAACCCATGGCCGAGATCGATTATGTGGAAATGGTGGACGGACTTACAATGGAGAGCATTCAGGAGCTCAGGGGTGAGATCCTTTGTGCGATCGCCGTAAAGATAAATGGAAAGGTAAGACTTATAGATAATTTTATGGCAGAGGTTTGATGCCGGAACTTACAGGTCAGGAAAGGGAAAGATATATGCAGATCACGATGTTAAAAAGCAAGATCCACCGCGCCACAGTTACACAGGCTGAACTTAACTATGTTGGCAGCATTACCATCGACAGTAAGCTGATGGAGGCGTCCGGCCTTTTCGAATATGAGAAGGTGCAGATCGCTGATGTGGACAATGGAGAAAGGCTTGAAACCTATGTTATAGCAGGCGAAGCCGGCTCGGGCATCATTTGTCTTAACGGAGCTGCGGCACGTTGTGTATCTACAGGCGACCGTGTGATAATCATGAGCTATGCACAGATGACTCCTGAGGAGATAAAGGATAATCCTCCTAAAGTAGTCTTTGTGGATATGGATAATCAGATCACACGCGTAACCCGCTATGAGAAGCACGGAAGGCTTGAAGACCTGTAAACTCATGGTGATGCGGGTGGAGAGATCTTTTACTGTACCAGAGGAAGGAATCGCCCGATGTGTCGGAACAGGTTTTAAAATGGAGGATATATTATGCTTCAGGGTAAAAATATACTGTTGGGTGTGTCCGGCGGGATAGCGGCTTATAAGATGGCAAATGTTGCCAGCATGCTTACAAAGCTTCATGCGGATGTTCATGTTGTAATGACAGAGAATGCGACTAAGTTCATTACGGCTGAAACCTTTGAAGTGCTTACAAAGAATAAGGTATATACGGATACATTTGACGAAAGACCGGATGATCCGGTGCATGTGCCTCATATATCTTTGGGAACGGGTGCGGATCTGATCCTTATAGCGCCTGCAACGGCGGACATCATCGGAAAGATAGCGAACGGGATAGCTGATGATATGCTTTCCACTGTTGTGCTTCCGGCACGCTGCCCGGTTCTGATCTGCCCTTCCATGAATGTATATATGCTTGAAAATCCCATCGTGCAGGATAATATAGAGAAGCTGAAGCGCTTCGGATATGAGATCGTGGAGCCGGCTGAGGGATATCTTGCCTGCGGTTATGAGGGAAAGGGCAAGCTTCCCGAGGAATCCTATCTGGTTCAGAGGATACTTCATGTGGTTGCCTGCGAGAAGAATATGGCAGGAAAGAAGGTTGTGGTTTCTGCGGGACCGACGGAGGAATCTATAGATCCTATCAGGGTCATCACCAATCATTCCTCAGGTAAAATGGGTTATGCCCTGGCAGAGGCGGCAGCTCTCCGCGGAGCATCGGTCACTCTTGTTTCCGGTCCCACGGCACTTAAGCCTCCCTACGGTGTAACTACGGTGGCTGTAAAGTCAGCGGAGGATATGTATCAGGCGGTTACTGCCGCTGCTGCAGATGCCGATATTATTGTTATGGCGGCTGCTGTTGCAGATTATACTCCGGTTACCACAGCGGATCAGAAGATCAAGAAGCAGGAAGGCGATATGGCTGTCCCCCTAAAAAGAACGAAGGATATCCTGCTCAGTCTGGGTCAGAATAAAAAGCCGGGACAGTTCATCTGCGGGTTCTCCATGGAGACGGAAAATCTTCTCGCAAACTCTTCTGAAAAGCTTAAGAAAAAGAATGCCGATATGATCTGCGCAAATTCACTTACACAGGAGGGAGCGGGTTATCAGGTGGATACCAATATCCTTACCCTTATAACCGCTGACGGACAGGAACAGCTTCCGTTGATGTCGAAACTGGAGGCGTCACATAGAATATTTGATAAGATATTATCGTAGCTGTCTGGCATCCGGAGATCCGGATGCAGGATAGTTACAGAAGACATGCCGGGGACGGTTCTTAACACGTTAGGAACCGTCCCCGGTCTGTGCCCACTCCTGCTCGATGCGCGATTCCGCTTTTCAATACAGTTGTAAAATGGTAGAATGCTGACATGAATACAAATGACGCAACGGCAAAAAGGATAATGGAACTGGCAGAGAGAGCGTACAGTGAAAACCGCTTCTTTTTTACGGATTTTCTTGATATGTCACAGCTCTCGGTTTTTTATGCCATGGAAAAGGAAGTCGGGTATGCGGGTACCTGTGTTTCGGGAGGAAAAGATGGGTGCGACAGGTGTATGGTGAGATTCGGTTCACCTGAGCTCTGCGGATATGAAGAGGAATTTCCAATAGATATATTATACATCACTCCGCTTCAGAAGAAGTTCTCGGAAGAGCTTACCCACAGGGATTTTCTTGGTTCCGTGATCGGTCTGGGGATAGAACGGACAAAGCTGGGGGATATACTGGTAAGGGAAAATGCGGCATATATCTTTGTTGCCGATTCCATAAGCGATTATATCATCGAAAATCTGAATCAGGTAAAGCATACAAATGTACAGGTGGAAAGATGCACTGAACTGCCGGAGGAGCTTGCTCCTAAATTCTCAGAAGAAAGCATAGTCGTCAGCAGCAACAGGCTTGATGCGGTAATAGCAAGGGCTTTCAACCTTTCAAGAGAAAATGCTGCGGGCCTGATATCGGAAGGAAAGGTTTTTGTGAGCGGTAGAGAGATACTTTCCGTCTCAAAAGCCCTGAAGGATGGGGACGTTCTTTCGGTAAGAGGAAAAGGAAAGCTCATCTTTTGCGGTGAAGAAGGAGTCAGCAGAAAGAATAAGCTGTATATTAAGATAAAAAGGTACGTGTAGAAGATGAAAAAGCTCAGTCTGGGAATACTTGCACATGTAGATGCCGGAAAAACTACTCTGACCGAAAGCATACTCTTTGATACCGGTATGATAAGGACAGCCGGAAGGGTTGATAACGGTGACGCTTTCCTTGATACCGGTGTTCTGGAGAAGAAAAGAGGAGTCACCATCCTGTCAAAGCAGGCACTCTGTGTGATGGATAAGGAAAATGAACTGAATAAATGCGGCGACAGAGTCAGGCTGACCATCATCGATACTCCGGGCCATACTGATTTCATAGGTGAAGCGGAGCGGGTGCTGGGGGTCCTTGATATCGCGGTACTTCTGATCAGCGGACCTGACGGAGTGACTGCCTCTGCGCGGCGTCTTGCGGGAATGCTGAAGAGCTATAAAGTACCGTATTATGTTTTCGTGAACAAGATGGATATGTGTCAGCGCTCCGAAGAGGAGATATTGGAGGAGCTTTCGGATAAGCTGGGTGAAGGCTTCATCGGATATGAAAAAGCACCTGATGAGGATGTCGCCGCTTTATCCGAGAAAACCATAGAAAAATATCTGGAAACTGAGATACTTACCGTTCCTGACCGGATGGAGCTCATTTTCTCAGGCAGATATCATCCGGTGGTATTCGGTTCAGCCCTGAAGAATACCGGGGTGGACGGGCTCCTGAAGCTGATAACGGATAATATTCCTGACTTCATATACCGGGATTCATTTTCGGCAAAGGTTTTCAAGATAGGATACGAGGAAGGACACAAGCTTACCTTTGCAAAGATCACAGGGGGAAGCATTCAGATAAAAAGTGAAATAGATGATGACAGGCTTCGCGGTGAGAAGATAAACCAGATCCGCAGCTACAGCGGCATCAGATATGAAAGCGTCGATGCCGCTGAAGCGGGAGATGTGGTGGCTTTTGTCGGACTTGAAAGCTCATATGCGGGGATGGGCATCGGCGGAGAGTTTGACGATGAGATGCCCCTCTGCCAGCCGGTACTCAGGTATGATCTTGAACTTCCGGCAGATGTCCCCCTCAGGATATTTCTTCCAAAACTGAAGGAGCTTGCAAATGAGGATCCGCTGCTCAGGCTTGAGGTTGTGAATGAGGACAGAGTGAGCATTTCCATTATGGGAGAATTCCAGAAGGAGATCCTTAAAGAGACCATAAAGGAGAGGTACGGGGTTTCGGCAGAGCTGGTAAAGGGAAGCTTTGTTTACAGGGAAACCATAAAATATCCTGTTATAGGCTATGGGCATTTTGAACCCCTCAGACATTATTCCGAGGTGCAGCTCCTTATGGAACCCCTGCCAAGGGGCAGCGGTATAGAGGTGGCCAGTGACCTCAGCGTGAATTATCTGGATATAAACTGGCAGAAGACCATCATAGCAACGATCACGGAGCATCTTCCCACAGGTGTTCTGACCGGGTCGCAGCTTACTGATATCAGGTTCACACTGATCTCAGGCAAGGCGCATCTCAAGCATACCGACAGTCAGGATTTCCGTGAGTCGGTGAGAAGAGCCGTGAGACAGGGGCTTATGAAGACTGAATGTGCGCTACTTGAACCGGTTTATGATTTTGTGATAAATACTCCGGCGGATACGGTTGGCCGTGTTATGACGGATATTTCTGAGATGGGCGGAAGATGTAACCTTGCTTCGGACGGATCCCTTACGGGAAATGCGCCTGCCAGATGTATCTCGGATTATCAGACTGAGCTTACACGCTTTACCTCCGGAAGAGGTACTATTGAGCTGAAGTTCAGGGGCTTTGAGGATATGCCTGAAACCATAATGGAAGAGGTCTTGATGGAAAAGGCATATGATCCCGATACCGATAAGGAAAATCCTTCGGGGAGCATTTTCATTTCACATGGAGCCGGGTACTACGTGCCGTGGTATGAGTGCGAAGAACTGATGCATCTACCCTCCAAAGAGAGTGAGTACCTGTTTACGGATGAGGAAAGTGATGATGAGAGGCTGATAAGAGAGGCAGAACAGATAAAGCGCGCTCAAAAGAGATCCGGCGGCTCACTGGAGGAAGAGCTTCAGGCCATCGGAACAGATGAGATAGATGACATACTTCGGAGCGCAACCCATTCAAATGCCGGTAAGGAAAACAGGAGAACGAAGAGAGTATATCTTACCAGGGGTACAGTGCAGGCGCAGAACAGGGCCTCCGATAAGCAGGATGCTCCCGAAGGTTCATCACGGAAAAATATAAGAAAGGGGCCTTCGGAAAAGAAAAAGTATCTTCTTGTGGATGGTTATAATATAATTCATGCATGGAGAGAACTGAAGCTTCTGCTTGATGACGGGAATACTACCAGGGACAGGCAGTCCCTCAGCCTGGAGGCTGCAAGGTTCAGGCTTCTTGATATCATGTCCGAATACAGGGCTCTGAAGGGTACAGAGGTGATAGTTGTTTTCGATGCCTATAATGTAAGAGGGCATTTCACGGAAAAGATGGATTATATGGGAGTCCATGTGGTATATACAAAGGAAGCGGAAACAGCGGATCAGTATATAGCAAGATTTACCGTGGAAAGATCCAAAGAACTGGATATAACCGTTGCAACATCGGATGGCCTGATCCAGCTGATAATAAGGGGAGAAGACTGTAAAATGCTCAGTGCCCTTCAGCTGGAAAATGAGTACAGAAATCTGAAGGAAGCTCTGCCTTTATTTCAATGAGACATTTATCTGTTTTACGTTGATACATGTTTATATATATGCTATAATCCATCATTGGTCAGGTTCTGTTAATAAGTGACTGCGGATACGATTGCTTTTTAACGGAGCCTCATTACCATAAAGAGAATGAGTGAGATTCCATGAGTGACATAACTGTGGCGGATAAAATAGTTTTTGTAAGAAAAAAGAAAAAGAGCCATGTGAAATGGATCATCATATCGCTGGCAGCTGTCATTCTGCTGGCCGGTGCTTTTTTCGGTTTTATGATATGGCGTTTTTATAATGATGTAGTAGAATCGGTAACGGTGGAAGCCGGCGGCAGTATGCCCACGGTGGATGAATTCCTGAAGAAACCCATGGCGGGAGTGAAGCTTGATACGGATCTCAGCGGGATAGACAGTCTCAGCCTTGGGGAATATCCTGTAGAGCTTTCCTGGGGGCCCTTCAGCCGGCCGTCAAAGCTTATTATCAGGGATACGACTGCGCCTGAGGGTGAGACAAAGGATCTGCTCATGACCGTAAAGGATAAGCCTGCTGCGGAGGATTTCCTGGTGTCATGTTCGGATGCAACGGACGTCTCGGTCCGTTATGTTATCGATCCTGATATGAAGAAGGAGGGAACCCAGACAGTCAGTATTCTCCTTGCAGATAAAGCGGACAATCACACGATACTTACGGCGAAGCTTACCCTGTATGATGAGTCGAATGTTCCGGTCATTCAGGGGGCTGAAAACAAAAGCGTATTTGTCGGTGACACCATAGCTTACAGAACCGGAGTTAAGATAAAATCCAATACAGATGAAGAGCCGGAGCTCGAGATCGACAGCTCGGCAGTGGATCTTGATACCCCGGGAATATATCCGGTGACATATACGGCTACGGATAAGTATGGACGTACCGGCAGTGTTACCATCAATGTGATCGTTGAGGAAAAACCTGAAAACTATGAGGATATGCAAAAACTCAATGAGATGATAGACGAGAAGCTGGCTCAGCTGCTTCATCCGGGAATGTCCGAAATAGAAAGAGCATTTGCCATATTCCGCTGGGTACGTCTGAATATCCCCTGGAACCGGGGAAGGACCGAACATGATCCCATAGGTCAGGCCATGCTGGGTCTTGAGGGAAATGTGGGAGACTGCTATACCCATGCCATCACCTGTATGTATATGCTTGAACGGGCAGATTTCCTGGTTACTTTGGTGGAAAAGAATAACGAAACGGGTATGCATTACTGGCTGATGGTTTATATCAACGGAAGCTGGTATCATATGGATCCGTCCAATATCTATATTAACAATTATGTGGCATTTTTAAGTACGGATGATCAGCTTAAGGAATATTCGGCAAAATACAGACCGCATCTGTACGATCTTGAGAACAGTATGCTTCCGTCCACGCCGAAGACAAGTCCTGCGGATGTGGTATATCAGAACGGAGAGTATTATCTGACTATTCTGGAATAAAAATAGCCTGTCCGGTGTAAGCGGGCGGAGGAGCAGTGTGAACAATCTACTTGAATATCTGGAGGCTGCGGCAGAACGCGTTCCCGGAAAAATTGCATTTTCAAACGGTGAGGACAGCCTTAGCTTTAGTGAGGTTTATAATAATGCCAGAGCTATAGGAAGCACCATTTACAAAAAAGGATATTACCGGCAGCCGGTGGTGGTATATATGCATAAGCATCCGGACATGGTAAATGCATTCTTCGGTGTGCTTTACGGTGGATGCGCATATGTGCCGATGGATGAGGAGGTCCCCGGATTCAGGGTGCGGAAGATATTTGAGACTCTGAAGCCGTCAGTTGTGATCTGCGATGACAACACAAGGGATAAGATAGATCCCTCCTTCTTTGACGGAGAGGTCCTTTATTACGATGAGCTTATAGGAAATACGGCGGACAATGAGATTCTGGAGGATATACGGAAAAAAAGTCTGGATATCGATCCTGCATATATAGTATTTACCTCAGGCTCTACGGGAGTCCCGAAGGGTGTGGCGGCATGTCACAGATCGGTTATCGACTATATTGAAACGCTGTCGGAGGTTATGGGTTTTTCGGAGGATACGGTATTCGGAAATCAAACGCCGCTTTACTTCGACGCCTGCCTGAAGGAGGTGTATCCTACGCTTAAGTTCGGCGCAACCACATATCTTGTGCCGAAACAGCTTTTCTCCTTTCCGGTAAAGCTGATCGAATATCTGAATGAGTATAGGATCAATACCATATGCTGGGTGGTATCGGCCATGACTATCGTTTCCGGCTTCGGTACTTTTGATACGGTAAAGCCTGAGTATCTGAAGACGGTAGCTTTCGGAAGCGAGGTATTTCCGGCAAGGGATCTGAAGATATGGAGGGAAACGCTGCCTGAGGCAACATTTACCAATCTATATGGCCCGACGGAGGGCACAGGCATGTGCTGTTATTACAGAGTGGACCGGGATTTCGGACCGGGAGAGCCTATCCCAATCGGAGGCCCCTTCAGGAATACGGAGATACTTCTTCTGAAGGATGATATGACTCCTGCCGGAGAGGGTGAAGAGGGAGAGATCTTTGTAAGAGGCACCTCGGTTACTCTGGGCTATTATAATGATCCGGAGCGGACAGCAAAGAGCTTTATACAGAATCCCTTAAACGATCATTTCCCTGAGATAATATATCGTACAGGAGATATGGCAAAGAGAAATGAGCGCGGTGAGCTGATCTTCCTTTCAAGGAAGGATGATCAGATCAAGCATATGGGACACCGTATCGAGCTCGGGGAGATAGAGGCGGTGGCGCTGCTCTCGGAAGGGATAATGCAGGTCTGCTGCGTTTTCAAAAAGGAGAAGAATAAGATATTCCTGTATTATACCGGGAATGCGGAAGAGGCGGAGATAAAGGCGGAGCTGAAGGGCAGGCTGCCGAGATACATGCAGCCGCACAAAGTGATAAGACTTGATGAGATGCCCTATACGCCGAATGGAAAGATAGACAGAAATGAGCTGAGGGAGAGATCCTGATGACTGTCCGGGCCGTGGGGTGCGGCATCGGAAAAGAATATTATATGGGAGGTTATCATTTATGGAAAGATTAATTGAGATCCTGGAAGAGCTGCATTCAGATATCGATTACAGCAGCTGTGACACACTTGTAGATGACGGAATACTGGATTCTTTTGATATCGTTTCACTTGTTACCGAGATAAACGATGAGTTCGATGTCAAGATCCCTGCTTCGGAGATAATCCCCGAGAATTTTAATTCTGCGGATAGTCTCTGGGAACTGATCCAGAGGTTAATGGACGAATAAG
>ONWK01000284.1 GCA_900321505.1 uncultured Eubacteriales bacterium | reverse complement strand
GTCCCATGGCAACACGCTGTCTCTGTCCGCCGGAAAGAGCCTTCGGCTTACGATCAAGCAGGTGCTCGATCTCAAGGATCTTAGCAGCTTCATGAACGGACTTGTCGATCTTCTCCTTGGATACCTTACGCAGCTTCAGACCGAATGCCATGTTGTCATAAACAGACATATGAGGATACAGAGCGTAGTTCTGGAATACCATCGCGATATCTCTGTCCTTGGGCTCTACATCGTTAACCAGCTTGTCGCCGATCCAAAGCTCACCTGAGCTGATGTCCTCAAGGCCTGCGATCATACGAAGTGTGGTGGACTTACCGCATCCGGAAGGTCCTACGAAGATAACGAACTCCTTATCCTGAATCTCAAGATTGAAGTCCTTAACGGCGTTGAATCCGTTAGGATAGATCTTGTAAATGTTCTTTAATGATAAGCTTGCCATTTTGAAAATCCTCCTGATTTTTCATATTTATTTTGTTTTCCGGGCATAACTCGCCCTCGGAATTTCACTGTTTGATATATTAACTGTTTTAGATTCATTACACCATATGTGTATTGCATAAATAACTTTATTTTCTTTTGTGAAACTTGCACACCACCCCCTCCCCATCCATCATTTTGAACAAAAAAAGACAGGCGGCCCCAACAAAAACCACCTGTCTTTTGTGAAATATTCATCAAATTTACACACTTTTAAAAAGTAACCAAATCGGAACCCAAAAACTAGTACTTTCTATCAAAAATATACATATTCCGTTTCTACGGGTTGCTGACTATGTCATCATTCTTTCCGATAACGATGATCACATCCGCATCACTGATATCCGCATCCGTATTGGATGAATCAAAGTTTTCTATCACCTGGGGCTCCTTCAGATAGGCATCCAGCTCGGTGCCTGCGCCATCGGTCTTACGATATATCAGGCTCTTCCCTGTTGATCCGCTGTAGTTTGCCGCCTCTACAGAGGTATATCCCTCATTGTTAAGCTTCTCCTTCCACGCGCCCGCAACGCCATTGGTACTTGTTCCGTTAAGGACAACGATCTTTATCGCATGGTTCACATCCGCCGGCGCCGGCTTCTCGGTTACTGCTTCCGTGGCCTTTGCGGTTATCAGAGGATCATCCTGGATCTCGGTGCTTGCAACAGCCGATGTACCGGTATCATCCGTATTCTTGCCTTTATTATGTATAAGCGATCTGATCAGTGCCACAACAAGGCACACGATCACAATTGCCAGGATAACTACGATCGCACGAAGAAACATCGAAAAAAACAGCCCTGTCGCACTTTGCTTTTTTTTCATATGAACCCCTCTTCTCCCTTCACACGGAAAGATTTGCACGATTCTGTGCATCAGTTTATAGTATATCAGATGTCTTTCCCCTTTTCAAATAAAAACAAACGCGTTACAATAAAAATATCGTTATTTTTATGAGAGGATGATCCTGAAATGAAATGCGCCGTGGTGACCGGAGCCTCCCGTGGTATCGGGCGGGCCATATCAAAAGCTCTTGCAGATGAAGGGTGTTATCCCCTGCTCTGCCTTACATCCTGTAAAAGCCCTCAGCTGCTGGCTGAGCTTTCCGACGAGATAATGGCCGCTCACCCCGAGCAGTCAGTCTTCTGTATTTCCGGCGATATCGGCGATCCTGCTTTTGTCGAAAAGCTTCAAAGGGATCTCAGTTCATCCGGAGGCTCGGTGTCACTGCTGATCAATAATGCAGGGATCGCGGGCTACGGGCTTCTGTCGGAGCTTTCTCCCGAAGAATGGGACAGGATGATCCGCACAAATCTTACCGGCGTTTATAATACCTGCAGAGTATTCCAGCCGGAGCTTCTCCGATCCGGGGAAGGCCGTATCATCAACATTTCTTCGGTCTGGGGAGCCGTGGGTGCCTCCTGTGAAGCCGCCTACAGCGCCGCAAAGGGCGGTATTGACGCCTTTACAAAAGCCCTGGCCAAGGAACTCGCCCCCTCCCATGTCGCCGTAAACAGTATCCAGCTTGGCGCGGTGGATACCGATATGAACCGGCATCTTGATCCGGAAGAAAAAAGCGCTCTGGAAGCGGAGATCCCCTTCGGACGCTTTGCCACTCCGGAAGAAGCCGCCAGAATTGTGATCCTTATGAAAAATATGCCTCTCTATGTTACAGGCGCAGTCCTCAAGGCAGACGGAGGCTGGATCTGACACGATCCCGGAAAGGACAGGTGTAATATGGTAATAGTTGAATTTTTCTCGGATGAAGCCCTTGAGAATATCATGACTCTTCTGAATTACAAGCCTGAGCGTATCATTTATCTCGGTCATAAGCACAACATGATCACAAAAAAAATGAAAAGCCTGCGTCGCTTTGCCGAACTCACCTCACCGGATACCGTACTTGAATTCATAGAAGTTCCCAGAGACAGTCTGGAGCTCTGCATCCAGACCATCGAGGATATCTGCACCGAATATCCCGACGCCCGCTTCGAGCTCACCGGCGGCGGTGAAATGTTCCTCATAGCCTTCGGCTATGTAAGCGCCCGTCATTCGGTGAATACCCTTCGTATAGATCCGTACACGGGTGTGGAAATGGACTTCTCCTCCGGCGAATCCCCTGTTACTTCACAGACCTCAATATCAATATCCGTTTCGGAAAATATAGTCCTTCACGGCGGAACCCTGCGTCCTCCCCTTGTAAACTGGGATTTCGACGAGCTTTTCCGCGAGGAGGTACAGACTATCTGGGGTATTGCCAAACGACTGGGACACAACTGGAACAAATACTGCTCCATAATAGAAGAGGTGGTAAAGAATTATCCGGAAGACTCCGAGCATGTCTTCAGGCTGCCCAAGGCGGCTCTCAAGGATTCCATACAGCTGCTGCAGCAGCTGAAGGATAAAGGAATGATGGACTTCTACCGTTCGGAGAAAAATCAGGTGATCTTCCGCTTTGCAAACCGGCAGATCCGTGAGGTTGTTACCAAAACGGGAAATATACTGGAGCTTCACGTATACGAGGTTGCGACCCGCGAACCCACTGAATTCACGGACGCCGTGACCGGAGCCATTATAGACTGGGACGGCCAGACTCCCGCCGAACCGGATTCCGACGGCCGCCCCCGCAGTGAGACCATTAACGAGATCGATGTGATCCTTATGAGAAATGCAGTGCCCACCTTTATCTCCTGCAAGAGCGGACGGGCCGACTCCAAAGCCCTTCACGAGCTTGAGACCGTAACCTCCCGCTTCGGAGGACGTTATGCCAAGAAGGTCCTGGTGATGGCCGCTCCCTGTGATACCGCCGCCAGCGGCGGCGCCTTCTTCAAACAGAGAGCGAAGGATATGCATATCTGGGTCATTGACGATGTATATTCCATGACCGACGCCCAGCTGATAAGAAAACTGGAGAGGATCCAGGGAGCCTAGGATCCGATTTGCTCTTCAAGCAAATCGGATCCGTACATGTCCATCTCCGAAGGAGATGCCCGAACGCAGTGAGGGTTAATTGCCGGCTT
>ONWK01000279.1 GCA_900321505.1 uncultured Eubacteriales bacterium | reverse complement strand
GTTCTGAAAAAAAACAGGATCAGCGTGCTGGATGATTTCTATCAGTGCGGCGGAGATTCCATAAAAACCATTCAGCTGATGGGAGAAATGGATCAGGAAGGACTGACGGCACAGGATGTATTCCGGGAAAGGACAGTCAGAAATCTGGCAGCCCTAATCCGAAAGAAGGGGTTCTGTACACCGGAAGAGCTTATGCGGCGGGAAGAGGCTGCCCGGCAGGAGGCTTTTCCTCTGACTGATTTCCAGAAGAATATTTATCAGATCCAGATGCGGGATCCGGCTTCCTTCATGTGGGTTCTCCCGCTGATCTATTCCTTTGACCTGTCACGGGAGGAACAGCTGAAGAATGCGTTGATCACTGTCATGAATAATCATCCCGTGTTCAGCACGATACTGGAAGAGCGGGAGGACGGCGGGGTATTCCAGCGTTATGCGCCGGAATGTATGCAGAAGATCGGAGTGGAGGAAAAAACAGAAGAAGAGATCCTGCACCTCAGCACATATTTGGATGATCCGGATCTGCCGTTTCAGATGATCGGAAATCCGCTGGTAAGGGTACGACTGTACCGTACGGAAAAGCAGCTGTATATGTTTTTCGCGATCCATCATATTGTGATCGACGGGATAGGGCTTCAGGTTTTGATCGGGAATATCGGAAAAGCCATGGGAGGTGAAAAAATATCTCCGGACGGATACTATTCCTGGCTGAAGCAGTATCATCAGATCAAAGCATCCGATGCATGGACAGAAGCAAAGGATGTATTGGACAAAATGTACGACAATGTTCCCTGGACGGGAGAAATACCTCCTGAGACAGATATGATCCGAGGGACAAATTCGGTTCTTGGTGTATTTCTGCCTCTGAAGGAACAGGATCTTAAGGAAACGGAGAAGAGAACCGATCTGTCACGCACCGGATTGTTTGCAGCTGTCATGCTCCTGGCGCTCGGCAGGTATACCCGTCAAAGAGACATCATGCTTAACTGGGTTTACGCGAATCGCGATACTGCTGAGAAGAACAGGATCGCCGGACTGCTTATCCGATCTCTGGTTCTCGGAGTACACATGGATCCTGATGCTTCCATGGGATCGCTGTTTAGCGAGATAAGAGAACAGATGCAGACGAATATTGCCCACAGTGTGTATGAGTGGGGACTTCACAATCCTCCGGAGAACGGTGCGGACCGTTTGTTCTTTATTTTCGAAGGCGATATGACGGGATATGATATTCTGAAGGATGTTGACGGAACCCTGCTCCCGCTGCTGGCTGCAAATCAGTCCGTTGTACATCACATGTCTACACAGATCCTTTCCTGGAAGGAAAATGAACTGTCCGGCATGATGATCGCCTGCTACTACATCAGCAGCCTGTACGGGGAAGAAAATATGCAGCGCTTCAGGAGCATCCTGCAGGAAACAGCTGAAAGAATATGGAGTGATCCGGAAATATGTACACGTTCTATAGGAGAATTATTCTATTATGTTTAATCAACATGATATTACAAGAAATGCATGTATGCTTCGAGGACCTTTAGCACATCTCGGATATGACTGGTGGTGGCATTCTTTTACTGCGCAGGATGAGGAGACAGGAGAGGACAAGGCATTTTTCATTGAATTTTTTATCTGTAATCCTGCATTGGGAGAAGAGGAACCTGTGCTTGGTCAGTTACCGGAAAACAAGGATGCCGGCAAGCGGCCGTCCTATCTGATGGTGAAAGCCGGTACCTGGGGTGAGGATCATTGCCAGCTCCATCGTTTTTTTGGATGGAAGAAGGTGCATATTCATCCGGACGGCCCATATCGCATCAAGGCGGAAGACTGTCAGGCTTCGGAGGATCATTTGACAGGAAGTATCAGGATCACTGATGATGAAGTGATCAAACATCCGGAATGGATGTGTGATGCCGGGGAGATGACATGGGATCTTTCAATCGAAAAGCAGATTGCATTCAATGTGGGATATGGTGCGGGCAGGACACTGCGCGATATAGAAGCGTTCGCCATGTACTGGCATGCTGAGGGCATGAAGAGTTCCTATAAAGGAATGGTTACTTTTAATGGGCGTAAATATATAGTTACACCGGAAAAAAGCTATGGATATGCAGATAAGAACTGGGGGCGTGACTTTACCAGCCCATGGGTTTGGCTGTCGTCTAATTGTCTTTTCAGTAAAAAGACCGGAAAGCAGCTTATGAACAGTGTCTTTGATATCGGAGGCGGACGTCCGAAGGTTTATTTTGTTCCTCTGGATCGCCGGCTCCTTGGTGTATTTTACTACGAGGGCAAAGAATATGATTTCAACTTCTCCAAGCTGCATCTGATGGTGAAGACGGATTTTTCCTTTGAAGAACAGGAAGATCTCGTGGTCTGGCATGTACGACAGGAAAATATCCACGCTGTCATGGAGACGGAGGTATATTGCCGGAAGAAGGATATGTTGTTTGTCAATTATGAAGCTCCGGACGGTACGAAAAAACATAACCGACTCTGGAACGGCGGAAACGGCTGGGGAACGGTTCGCCTATTTGAAAAGAAGGCGGGGCAGCTGATTCCCGTAGATGAGATTGAAGCTACTCATATCGGTTGTGAATATGGTGAGTACGGACAGTGACCAAGGAAACCGGAAAGTAAGGCGGACCTGGTGCTTCATGACAGCATTGGGAACGTGATGGATCAGATTATAGTATAATGACGGGGAGTTAGGATAAGATGGGTTATCAGAAGTAAATAATGGGTTATGCAGGGCTTATTATGCATTGAACTTTATACGATTCTATGATATAATGCCCTTAACGAAGTAGCTGGAAGGTGACTACACCTCACCCGACCTAGCGAATAAGTACTACGAAAAGGCCGTTTCCTTACTTGTCGAGGTCAGGACGGCTTTTTCTATGTTCTTTGCGAAACTTTATGATGTCAAACACCAGTCTTGCGACTGTGAGAATCACCATCAGTATTTCATAAATACTCATAGGCCTCACCTCCTCTGCGAAGTCCAGAT
>ONWK01000268.1 GCA_900321505.1 uncultured Eubacteriales bacterium | reverse complement strand
GCATGAAGATCCACATCATCTCCAAGAGGCTTTTTGCGTGTATGTACCTGCAGTATCTCTTCCCTGCCCTTGACATCGGGTCTGCCTACTGCACACTTCCGGTCAAAACGTCCCGGACGCATGATGGCGGGATCCAGGATATCTACACGGTTTGTCGCCGCCATAACTATGATACCTTCGTTTTCGCCAAAGCCGTCCATCTCCACCAGGAGCTGGTTCAGAGTCTGCTCACGCTCATCATGACCGCCGCCAAGACCGGCGCCGCGCCTTCTGGCAACTGCATCTATCTCATCGATAAAAACAAGACAGGGGGCATTTGCCTTTGCATCCGCAAAAAGATCCCTTACACGGGATGCACCTACGCCCACAAACATTTCCACGAAATCAGAACCGGATATTGAAAAGAACGGTACATCAGCTTCTCCGGAAATGGCCTTCGCAAGCAGGGTCTTACCTGTACCCGGAGGGCCCACCAGCAGGATACCCTTGGGAATACGGGCTCCCATCTCAGTATATTTCTTCGGATCCCTGAGGAAATCCACGATCTCCTCCATCTCCTCCTTTTCTTCAACAAGACCGGCCACATCTCTGAAGGTGATCCCCGTCTTTATATCCTTCTTCGCCCGGCTCTTACCGAAATTCATCAGACGGTTGTTTACGCCTCCGCCGCCTCCCCCGGCTCCTCCGCCCGCAAGATTGGTCATCATAAGCAGCAGCACGAGCAGTACTATTCCTGCAAAAACGTAGGGAAGTATCTTCGTCCAGAAGGAAGGCCTTACCACATCGCTTACCGTATACGGCACCTTATCCTTGGCGTCCTCAAGCACATCGATGGTATCGCTTACCTTTGGTGTATAGTAAACAAGATCGCCCTTGGCCCGGATCACCGTTACCGTACCAGTCGGCACCTCGGCATTCTGAACGATCTCCACCTTCATGACGTCTCCGTCCTTCAGGTCCTTCTCCAGACTGGCGTTGGTGTAATCCGTCTTTACGTTGCCCTTGTTGTTCAGCAGTACATTTGCGATACCGAGCAGGAGCAGCAGCAGAAGTATGTAGATTATGAACCCGCCCATTCGGTTTTTACGTTCCATGATTTCCTCGATTCTTTTTCTTTCCCTACTCGATCACTCCGATATAGGGAAGATTTCTGTAATTCTGTGCGTAATCCAACCCGTATCCGACTACAAACTTATCCGGTATGGTAAAGCCTGTCATGAGCAGCTCCACATCGGCAATGTGGCGCGACGGCTTATCAAGAAGCGTCACCACCGCAAGGCTTGCAGGATTCCTTCTGTTCATAAGCTCTATCACCTTCTTAAGCGTACGTCCGGTATCCAGGATATCCTCCACCAGCAGGACATTCTGACCCTCAACCGGGTCATCCATATCCTTGCTCAGCAGAATCTCCGCGCCGGGCTCCGTACCGTTTCCGTAACTGGACACGGATATAAAATCCAGTGTTACAGGGATACTGAGCCGCTTTGCCAGCTCACTCAGGAAAAATACGCTTCCCTTGAGTATACCCACCAGCTTCAGTTCCTTACCTGCATATATCCCGGACAGCTCATCCGCCATCTCCCGGATCCTCCGGTCTATCTCCTGCTCACTTATAAGAGTTTCTATCATTACATCCATAAGCCGCCCCTTTCCTGTTTTTCCACCCCGATCGAAAGAATAACCGTCTCCCGGGTACTCTCCGTTATTTTACAATGCTCGCTGAGCCTTAAGCCCACTACCCACAAAACTCCGTTGTCATCCGACACTACAGGCCAGCTGTCACGTAAATGTGCCGCTATCTTCCTGTCCGTAAAAAAACGTTTCAGCGACTTCGTATGTCCGGCGCTGTCTATAACGATACGGTCTTCCTCCTCCGGCGTTCGGAGCACCGGTTCACCGCGAAGACTGTCCGCATCGATCATGACTGTCTTTTCATCCCTCGGCACTTCTTCTCCCGGAATATATGCCCGCCGCAGGATCTGCAGTTTTTTGGAAGAATGTCCTTCCTTTTCCTTCGCGTCTCCGGTTTTTCTTACAAGCAGTCCTTCATATGATCTTATACCCTCCAGCCTGTAGGGAAGACTGACGCGTTTACCTGTGTCATTTCCCCGGAGCTCACAGAGACTTACCACATGCCTTTCGGAAATGTCCTTCCTTCTTCCCGCAAGCGTCCCCAGCACCTGAAGCAGCAGCTCCTCCTCAACATCAGAAGAAGTGCATTTTTCAAATATATTGTCAGGAATGAATATCTCTGACCCGGAGACCTCCGCTTCACCGAGCAGCGCCGCGGCTTCCGCTCTTATGACTTCATATCTTTGCTCCGCATCCTCCGCCAGTCTCAGGATATGCTCCTTCGCACCGGCATTCACCTTAAGCATCTCGGGAATTATCCTGTGCCTGATACGGTTTCTTGTATATTCCGTATCCTGATTGGTGCTGTCCTCGCACCAGCTGATATCCCGCGCCCTCAGCCATGCTTCGATCTCGCTTCTCTCCACGGAAATGAGCGGCCGTATCAGATCACCCTGAACGGGAAGGATCCCGCGCAGTCCCCGCAGTCCGGAGCCTCTCAGCATATTGAAGATGACAGTCTCCACGCGGTCATCCAGATGGTGGGCAAGCGCGATCCATGCGGCTCCCTCTTTTTCCTTCTCTTCTCTGAGGATCCTGTAGCGTTCGATACGCCCTGCTTCTTCAAGGGACATTCCCTGTTCTTCCGCAAGCTTCGGAATATCCGTAAAAATTACTTTGCAGGGAATTCCCAGCTCTGCTGCCAGTCCGGCTGCAAAGTCCGCATCCCTGTCCGCTTCCTCTCCGCGGATACCGTGATGAACGTGCACGACCTTCAGACGAAGCCCGCGTTCCCTGCCAAGATCATTCAGGATATGAAGAAGACAGACCGAATCCGCTCCGCCCGATACCGCCACTATTCCCGTATCTCCGTCGGCGATCATGGATCTCTCCCTGATCATTTCGAGGATACGGCTTTCAAGATCATCATACATAGCTATCCTCAATAACCGAAAAGGCAGCGCCGGTCGGCACTGCCTGATTCTCTCTTATCTTCCTTCACTTGGCCGGATCACGATCTCATCCGGATAGACAAGTCCAAGCTTGTTCTTCGCCTCATCCTCGATATACTTCTTGGTCTGCATATATTTCTCGCGATTCACAAGATTCTCGGCGTCCATCTTTGCTTCTTCGATCTCAGCCTCAAGCTGACGCTCAGTAGCAGCCAGAGTCTCACTCTTACTATGAAGATCCACTATCTTAATACATGTTGCGGTTACTACAACTATAACCACCAGCAATATAAGCAGCAGATTCCTTTTTGACCTTCTTCTTGTGCCGCGTTTCATATCTTCTCCCCGAATCCTCCAAATACACATCCCGATCCGTAGGGGTAAACCCTCCGAATATGCACAGTACAACTTATTGTTGCACATTTGCATATGTTTTGCAAGAACTTTTTCAAAGGAGTTTGAACATTTCCGCAGCTTCTTCCTTGCGCACGGTCTCTGCCACCTGAGTCACCTCAGCCTTAACCGTTTTATTTCCGAAGGCTATCTCTATCACATCACCGACCCTGACATCATAGGATGCCCTGGCGGGTTTGCCGTTCACAGCCACTCTTCCGGCATCACAGGCTTCATTTGCAACGGTTCTCCGCTTTATCAGGCGTGATACCTTCAAATATTTATCAAGCCGCATCTTCTTCCTGCCTTTCTCAGTTTACAGCGTCCTTCAGGCCCTTTCCTGCCTTGAATTTCGGTACCCGTGAAGCTCCGATCTTCATGGGCTGTCCGGTCCTTGGGTTTATGCTCTCCCTGGCCTCCCTTTCGGGAGCTTCAAAGGTACCGAAGCCCACAAGCTGCACCTTGTCGCCCTTTTTCAGGGTTTCCGCTATTATCTCCTGCATACCCTTTACGGCACGCTCCGCCTCTGTTTTTTTAAGTCCTGTACGCTCTGCCAGCGCCGTAACAAAATCTGCCCTGTTCATTCTTGCCTCCTACCCTTCCGCTACATAGCCCTTGGCTTTGATCACATCCACAACGGAATCCACATATTCACGGCAGGTCTCCTCAGATGGTGCCTCCACCATTACACGGACTACCGGCTCGGTACCGGATTCACGTACCAGTATCCTTCCCGAAGCTCCCAGCTTCTCCTCAACTTCCTTTACCTTTGCCTGAACATCGGGATCTGCCTGGGCTTCCTTCTTATCCTTCACACGTACATTTGTAAGTACCTGCGGGAAGATCACCAGCGGCGCGGCAAGCTCGGACAGCTTCTGCTTCTTTGCCATCATCACCTCCATGATCTTCAGTGATGTAAGTATACCGTCACCCGTTGTGGCATATTTCGAAAAGATTATATGTCCCGACTGCTCTCCTCCGACCCTGCAGCCGTACTGCTGCATATATTCATATACATACTTATCCCCGACAGCGGTCTTCGCATAACCTATACCTGCGTCGTCAAAGGCCTTGTACAGACCGAAGTTCGACATAACGGTGGTAACAACCGTATTGTTCATGAGGTCGCCGCGTTCCTTCATGTAGGTTCCGCAGATGTAGAGAATATGGTCTCCGGTGATCACCTCACCCTTATCATCCACTGCAAGGCAGCGGTCCGCGTCACCGTCGTAGGCAAAGCCCGCATCAAGGCCGTTATCCACCACGAATTTCTGAAGGCCCTCAATATGTGTTGAACCCGCATCCCTGTTGATATTTGTCCCGTTGGGCTCTGCATTCAGAAGATATGTCTTTGCCCCGAGTGCGTCAAACACCGATTTAGCGATGTTCCACGCAGCGCCGTTGGCGCAGTCCAGCGCGATCCTCTTATCCTTGAAGGAATACTGTCCGAGAGAAATGAGATAACCCACATAACGGTTGCGTCCTGCCACATAATCCACCGTACATCCGATCTTCTCACGCTTAGCGAGAGGCAGCTCGGTCCAGGTGGTCCCGAAAAGCTCAACTGAACCGTCCAGATATGCCTCGATCAGAGAAATGGTACTCTCCTCCATCTTCTCACCCGAACCGTTCAGCAGCTTGATGCCGTTATCATAGTAGGGGTTATGACTTGCGGATATCATGATACCGCAGTCAAAGCTGTCCATTCTTGTAACATAGGCAACCGAAGGTGTGGTGGTAACATGGAGCAGATACGCATCCGCGCCCGAAGCCACAAGGCCTCCTACCAGCGCATACTCAAACATATAGCTGGACCGGCGGGTATCCTTGCCGATCACTACCCTTGTAGTCTCCTCGATGCCGTTCTGTCTCTTCATCTCGCCATAGTACCAACCAAGAAAACGGCCGATCCTGTATGCATGATCCGCTGTCAGTTCGCAGTTTGCTTCTCCGCGGAAGCCGTCAGTTCCAAAATACTTTCCCATTTCTTCTTCCTTCCTGTTTCTTTATATTTCCGTCTTTTTTACATTGGAATCCAGCAGTTTATTGAATCCGAGCCATCCCGAGGTCTCTTCGTTCGACTTCAGCAGCTCGGTAAAGGTCTCCATTTTTGCATCGAGATTATCGGCAAACGACAGGGCCAGAGCCTCCATGATGGCGGGCTTCTTCGGGGAACCGAATTCCAGCTCGCCGTGATGGGCAAGTATACAGTGGATCAGCTCGTCCCTGAGCTTTTTGGGGAAATCGGGTATGCTGTCACAGCGCTCCCCTACCCACATGGCACCGATAACGATATGTCCCAGCAGCTGACCTTCATCAGTATAATCATTTTCCGGGAAATCCGAGATCTCCTTCAGCTTGCCCACATCGTGCAGTATGGCTGCCGTCACCAGAAGATCCCTGTTCAGCTTCGGATACTGCTTTGCAAGAAATTCGCAGGTTCTTGCAACAAAAAGGCTGTGATGGAGCAGGCCGCCTATAAAGCTGTGATGCACGGATTTCGCCGCGCTGTGCTTCCGGAACTGATCCATGAATTCGGCATCCTCGATAAAGAATGACGAGAGCAGTGCATGAAGATAGGGATTCTCCACCTTTGAAATGATCCCGCGGAGCGCATCCTCCATATCCTCGATCTTATACGGGGACACCGGCATGTACTCCGACACCGTATACTCACCCTCACGCGCCTTCCTGATACGGCGTATATTCAGCTGGAGCTGGTTATTAAAGCTGGTAACCTGCCCGTCAACAACTATATAGTCCATGGATTCAAAATGGTCTATCCCGCTGCTCAGATCCCATACCTTTCCGTCGATGGTACCGGTTTTATCCTGCAGGACCAGATTATAATAAGTCTTGTCCGACTTCGTCTTAGCAACGATCTTGTTCCTGCAGAAATAAATCTCCGAAACGCTGTCACCTTCCTGTAATTCATGTATGTAGCGCAATTTGGTTTCCTCCTGTTATCAGTACATCACGCCTTCTTCGCCTTGCTGAGCGTAAATACAAATTCCGTTCCCTCACCCACCTTACTTGTTACTGTGATCACCTCGTTGTGGGCCTTGATTATCTCCTTTGTAATGGCAAGTCCCAGACCCGTGCCGGTCTTATCCTTACCGCGGGAGGGATCTCCCTTATAGAAACGGATGAAGATCTTCTTCTGCATCTCCTCATCCATACCCATGCCTTCGTCTCTTACGGAGACATGCAGCTTATCCTCCGTCTCCGTTACGGTCACAAATATCCTCTTACCGTCAGGCGTAAACTTCAGCGCATTGTCGATCAGGTTATAGATGACCTGCTGTATCTTGGTCTTATCCGCCGTAACAACGGTATTCTCGGCATGATTGTTCAGATATATGGCCACCTGACGCTCGATACCCTTGATCTCAAAGGTATTCAGGGTGGATTTGATCACATCGATGATATCAAATTCCGACAGCTTCAGATACGGTCCGTAGCTTTCCAGCTTATTCAGCTCCAGCAGTCCCTGCGTGAGCTTTGTAAGCCGCTGCGTCTCATTCAGTACGATATCCAGATATCTTTCCTGCTTCTCCGGAGGTATCGTGCCATCCTTCATCGCTTCGATATAACCCTTGATCGATGTAAGCGGAGATCTGAAATCATGGGAAATGTTTGACACAAAGTCTCTTCTGTAATCCTCCAGCTTTGCCAGCTCATCCGCCATGTATTCCATTGATTCCGCCAGCTGGCCGATCTCATCCGAGGAATGAATATCCGTCCTTTCATCCAGATTGCCCTTTGAATACTCGTTTGCAACCTGCGACAGCCTCTTAACAGGCGTCAGGACCTTTCTGGATACAACCGCCAGGAAAATGAAGGCGATAACAATGATGACCAGACAGGGAATAAGGACTATGCTGAAGATATTTCTCAGCTGTTCATTTATCTGCGATGCTGTCGCCAAAAGGATGATGGCTCCATGGGGATCCGATCTCTTGACCTGCTGGTTGGCATCCAGGATGTCCACATGCACCGGCACATTTACGGAGATAACATCGGACGAATAAAGATCATAAAAGCTTCCGGTGGTTGAATGACTTGCATCGATCCGGTAATCCGGATCCAGCTGATAGATATTGACGGGGATCGCAACCTCCGTCTGCTTCTCCAGCACCTTGCCGGATTCATCGGTCTCCATAACATGCGAGGTGGCGACCACCCTTCCGTACTCATCCACATACCATACATCCGCATTCAGCGCAGTTGAATAGTAATTGAAGAGCACCTTCAGGTCGTCCTGGCTGTAACGTCCGGAGAGATAACCCAGTATGGTCTGGGATGCTATAAGGTCCGCTTCGTTTGACAGGGTTTCCGTCTTCTCTGAAACCAGTGACCGCCGCGTCATGAAGGAAGTAAATACGATCAGCACACCGAAGCTGACGATCAGGATCGCCAGGAAAGCGATATAGATCCGGTCCAGAATGGAATGCTGCATACTATCTCACCTCAAATTTGTACCCCACGCGCCATACGGTTACTATACCCCAGTTGAAATCTCCCTCCAGCTTCTCCCGGAGTCTCTTGATGTGCACGTCAACCGTACGGGTATCGCCCATAAAATCATAACCCCAGAGCTGATTCAGAAGCTGCTCACGGGTAAATACCATATTGGGCTGGCTTGCAAGGAAATACAGCAGCTCCAGCTCCTTGGGAGGCATATCGACATTTTTACCTTTGAAGGTTACCGTGTAATTGGAGATATTGACTATCAGCTGGTCATACTCCACAAATTCACCCTTTCGCTCGGGGGATGCCGCCGGTACCTGAACCGGTTCCTCAACCCTCTGGGTACGTCTCAGCACAGCCTGGACCCTGGCAACCATTTCATTCGAATCAAAGGGCTTGATGATATAATCATCCGCACCCATCTTGAGACCCAGTACCTTATCGAACACCTCACCCTTCGCAGACAGCATGATTATAGGCGTCTGACGGGTGCGGCGGATCTGCTGGCATACTTCATAACCGTCCATGCCGGGAAGCATCAGATCCAGCAGGATCAGGTCAGGGTCATAGCTCTCCACGGTTTTAAGCGCAGTTTCACCGTCTCCCGCGATCTCGGTATCGAAACATTCCTTGTTCAGATACAGTGAGATAAGCTCCGCGATATTTTCATCATCATCAACTATAAGTATCTTTGGTTTATCCATGAAAGCCTCTTTTCAGAATCCTGAACACTACAACATACCATTTTAACACAACAGGTCAGAGCTTTACAACCGTTACGCCCGCATCTCCTTCACCGAATTCTCCCAGGCGGTATTCCTTTACGTAGCGAAGTGTCCTGAGACGCTCATGTATGGCCTTTCTCAGCGCTCCCGTGCCCTTACCGTGGACTACTCTTACGGTTGTCGCATGGGCCAGCAGTGCATCGTCCAGGAATTTATCAAGCTCCATCAGGGCTTCATCCACCGTTCTGCCCAGAAGATTAAGCTCCGGTGAGAAGTTCAGGGATTTCTGGATGCTTCCGCCCCTTGCCGCCTGAACCGCCGGTCCGGTTATCTTCTCTTCTTCAAGGATCACAAGATCCGATGCGGGAAAACGTGAGTTCAGGATGCCCATTTCCACCGTTATCAGTCCCTTTGAATCCGGCAGCGCGATAACGTGTCCCTCGGTATTCAGACTAAGTACCTTTACCAGATCCCCAAGCCGGAAATCTCCCTGCTTCTGCCCGGAAGCTGCAGCCTTCATCTCCTTCTGGTCCGTCAGCTTTTCCTTCTTCTTCCGGAGCTTCGTTCTTTCCTCCTCCATCCTGCGCGCATCCGCCGCAGCCGGATTCTTCAGCCATTTCTGGTAATCACGGATAGCCGCATCCGCCGTTTCCTTGGCATCCTCAACTATCTCCCTGGCCTCTTCCCTGGCCTTTGCCAATATCTCTTCCTTCTTCTCCGAAAGCTTCTTTTCCTGCTCGGAAAGCCTTCTCTGAAGTATATCAGCGTCCTTACGGTATCTCTCCGCTTCCTCCCGTTCCTTCTCCATGATCTTACGGGATTCCTCAAGCTCTGCGATGATCTGATCCATACGTACGGCATCTTCATCTATCTGTTCCCGCGCGGCGGAAATGATACGCTCTGAAAGCCCCAGTCTTTTCGAAATGGCAAAAGCGTTGGAGCTTCCGGGTATGCCTATCATAAGCCGGTAGGTGGGCCGGAGTGAGCTTACGTCAAATTCACAGGATGCATTTTCCACACCCTCCTTTGAAAGCGCGAAGGTCTTCAGCTCCGTATAGTGGGTTGTCGCCATGACCCGGGCGCCGCATTCCTTAAGCTCCGACAGAATGGCAACCGCCAGTGCCGCACCCTCGACGGGATCGGTTCCTCCTCCGGGCTCATCAAAAAGACAGAGGGTATCAGGCCCTGCATGCTCAGTTATGTAAACTATATTGCTCATGTGGGATGAGAAGGTTGACAGATTCTGCTCTATACTCTGCTCATCTCCGATATCCGCAAAAACATCCCGGAAGACTGCAAGCCGTGAACCGTAATCCGCCGGAATATGCAGCCCTGCCTGACCCATCAGAGTGAGCAGGCCCAGAGTTTTCAGTGAAACTGTCTTGCCGCCGGTATTGGGTCCGGTGATGATGAGAAGGGTATAGTCCTCTCCCAGAATGATATCAACGGGAACCGCCTTTGCCGGATCCAGCAGGGGATGTCTCGCCCTTTTCAGCTCAATGACGCCGTCACTGTTGAATATGGGTTCCGCAGCGTTGGTCTTTCTTGCATATTTTGCCTTGGCAAAGATAAAATCAAGCTCCGTAAGGATAGTCATGTCGATCTTCAGTTCGTCCAGTACGCTGCCTGCAAGCTTTGACAGTTCAGCCAGTATGGCTTCTATCTCCAGCCTTTCCTCTGCCTCCAGCTCCTTTATCTTATTATTCAGATTTACTATCTCCATGGGTTCTATGAAGACAGTACTGCCTGTCTGGGACTGGTCATGGATCATTCCGGGGAATTTTGACCGGTATTCTGCCCTGACCGGAAGACAGTACCTTCCGCCTCTCAGGGTGATAAGTGTATCCTGAAGGGTTCCCTTCCCGCCTTCACGCTTCATGATCTTATCCAGCTGCTGTCTCATTTCACCGTTGGTGGAAAGGATCTCACGGCGTATTTTCTTAAGATTCGAAGACGCATCATCCGCCACATCCTCTTCGGAAAGCAGACACCGGCGTATCTCACCCGACACATCCCTCAGGGGAAGAAGGGATGCAAAACGATCCGTCAGGCTGTCCGGTTCCGCTTCCTCCCTCTTCTTTCCGTAGGAATAATTCTGTTCTGCAGTTTCCAGAAGAGAAGCGATATCCAGCAGCTCTGCCGCGGAAAGAGCCGATTCCACTGCAAGAAGGCGAAATGTCTCCTGCATGGGACGTATACCGGAAAAGCCCGGCTGACCGTAAACCTCCATCCTGAGGACCGCATCACGGGTCTCTTTTTGCAGCTGTCTTATCTCCTCTATATCAACCCTCGGACTGATCTTCAGGCAGCGCTTCTTCGCCCCCTCGGATGTCGCATAACCGGAGAGTTCATTCAATATCTTATCAAATTCCAAAACCCGAAGACTTCTCTTATTCATCATTTCCTCCCGGAGACGGTTCTGCAGAGCATCGGGGACAGTTACTCCCCGGCAGTCTGCTGCCATCTCAGCCTGTGCAGCTCTCCCTCGCTCTCAAGTCCCGGAAAATCCTGCTGTCTCAGGGCCTCATAGACCACAATAGCTACCGAATTTGCCAGATTCAGGGATCTTTCCTCCGGAAGCATGGGGATCCGGATACATTTTTCGGGATGCTCCACCAGTATTTCTTCAGGGATACCGGCGCTTTCCTTTCCAAACATGATATATGCATTTTCCGGATAGGATACGTCAGTATACCGCTGTCTTGCCTTTGTTGTTGCATAAAAAATCTCCGCTCCCGGATTTCTCGCCATAAAATCGGCATGATCCATGTAGCGGGTGACATCGAGCCGGTCCCAGTAATCGAGACCGGCTCGTTCTATACGCTTATGTGTCAGCTGGAACCCAAGAGGCTCTATCAGATGCAGGCGGCTGCCCGTGATCACACAGGTTCTGCCAATATTACCCGTATTTTCGGGCATCTCGGGCTCATATAATACTATGTTCAGCATATTCTCTCATTCCGGGCAGTTTACTGCTCCTGCCCCCTGCGTCTCCTGATAAACCGTCCCATTCTGTCCATGGCCTCTCTCAGTTCATCTATTGAATATGCATAGGAGATACGGATGAAGCCCTCTCCGCAGTCGCCGAAGGCGGAACCCGGTACAACTGCCAGCTCCTCTTCCCTGAGCAGCGTGGTGGCAAACTCATCCGAAGTCATGCCGAATTCCTTAATGCACGGGAACATATAGAAGGCTCCCTCAGGTTCAAAGCAGGGAAGACCCATGATCTCGAACTGCTTTAACAGAAAACGTCGTCTCTTATCATAGGATTCACGCATCTTGGCGATATCCTTATCTCCGTTCTTTATGGCTTCAACCGCCGCATACTGGCTGGTGGTGGGTGCGCACATTATGCAGAACTGATGGATCTTTGTCATTTCACGCGCGATCACCTCAGGCGCCATGGCATATCCCAGTCGCCAGCCTGTCATGGCATAGGCCTTGGAAAAACCGTTAATAACTATGGTACGCTCACTCATGCCCGGAAGAGCGCCGATGGATGCATGGGGCTCCTTGCCATAGGTGAGCTCCGAATATATCTCATCCGAAATAACATAGAGGTCATATTTTACAGCAAGCTCGGCTATGGGCTTAAGATCATCCTTTGTCATTATCGCACCCGTAGGATTATTCGGAAATGACAGGACCAGAGCCTTGGTCTTCTCTGTGATCGCACTTTCCAGCTCCTCCGCCGTAAGCTTGAAGCAGTTTTCGTTCTTCAGGGGAAGCGTTACCGGAACACCGCCTGCAAGAGATACACAGGGCACATAGCTTACATAACTGGGCTCGGGAATGATAACCTCATCACCGGGCGACAGCAGCGCACGCAGCGCAAGATCTATACCCTCACTGCCTCCTACCGTGATCAGGATCTCACTTACAGGATTCCTGTGAATACCGTATTTTTTTTCGTACCAGAGCCCGATCTCCTTCCTCAGCTCCATAAGACCGGAGTTTGAGGTGTAGAAGGTCCGGCCCTTCTCAAGTGTATATATTCCTTCGTCGGAAATATGCCAGGGAGTATCGAAATCCGGCTCACCAACACCAAGAGATATAGCCTTCGGCATCTCGCTGACAATATCAAAGAATTTCCTTATGCCTGACGGCTTCATGTCAAGTACAGTCTGATTAAGTGGTTTCATTATCTATCCTTTCTTCGGAGCTTGGCACCTGATGAACTGATCATTCTGAAGAAAAATCACTATCCTTTGTTGCCGGTCAGGGCATGATCTGTATGCGCTCGTCGGATTCGCGGCCCGCATCAAAGACGATCCCGTGATCCTTGTATTTTCTCAGTACAAAATAGGTGGATGTGGAAACTACGGTCTCCATCGGCGCGATCTTGTCATATACGAAATGAGCTATATCCTTCATGGACTTTCCTTCAATGGTAAGGATAAGATCATATGAGGAGCCTGACATAAGATATACCGAGTCCACCTCCTCAAATCTGCTCAGCCGCGCAGCGATACGGTCAAAGCCTTCGCCGCGTACCGGTGCGATCTTCACACCGATCTGGGCTGTGACACGCTCATCGCTTGTCTTCTCCCAGTTAATGACCGTGCGGTATCCGCAGATGACATTTTCCTTTTCAAGCTCCTGTATGACAGCTGCCACCTCCGCCTCATCGGCTCCGATCATCGCGGCGATATCGGCAGGTGTAAGCCGGCTGTTTTGCTCCAGGATCTGCAGTATTTCTTCTTTCATGGTCATTCTCCTTATCATATTCTTACGATGCCGAACTAAAGAGGGCATACTCTGTGTCACACCCCTTATAATTCTATCATCATCCTTCTGCGGGTTTTACAAGATTCAGCATGGCTTCCTCATCCGACAGATTAAGATATCTCTCCATCTGAAACCCTTCTGCCCTTACCACACGGGCCTTTTCCGCTGTTATCCTGCCCGCGGGATATACCGGAAACCCGGCTTCTTCCATTTTAATCCTCCAGGCATCCTCCCGTCCGCCGGGAACTGTCATCAGCAATCCGCCGGTACCCAGCAGCAGGTAGGGATTTATGCCGAGGACCTCACACAGCTCTATCACGCTCTGCCTGATCCGGAGTCCCTCATGCCTTACAGCTATTCCGGTTCCCTGCGCCTCCGCAAGCTGGTATAGCGCCGTATATACTCCGCCATAGGATACATCATGCAGATATACAGCTCCTGCCTCCATGGCACAGACCGCTGCCCGTCTTACCGAAAAAGCTCCGGCATCATATCTCATTTCTTCAATATAGCTGTCAGAAAAATGTTCCCTCAGAAGTTTCATCCTTCCTGCAGCAAGCAGCTCTGCCCCCAGGCAGCCGGTTTCTCCGTAAAACCAGATACCGTCCCCCGGCACAGCCTTTCTTCCCGCTTCCGGATAAGCTGCGGTATCCGGAGTCTCTCCGGTCATAAATATCTGGATCAGCGCATCATTACCGGTTCCGAAATAAACCGTATTTCCACCGACTATATGACAGCCTCTTTCTTCCGATAACCTGTTTAAGCTCTGCATCAGGCTCCGTACACGGTTTTCAGGGAAATCCCTTCCCATGGTGAGAAAGACCTGAACAGCTTTGGGTTCAGCCCCTGCGGTCGCAAGCTGGTTCTCGGCAATGACAAATGCCGCTTCCTCCGCCGCAACAGAAGCGCCGTCGGAAAACCATGCTGTCATCGCCGCTCCCGAGGCCTGGATCTCATATCCTCCCGCAGTCTTAAAAACGGCGGCATCATTTCCGAAGTACGCTCCCTCCGCAACACCGTAGGGTCTCCTTTTAATATGCTTTAATACACTCTGCTGCAGAAGCCGTCCGTCAGCAGGCCGGAAAAACATATGCTCATGCTCCATCCGCTCCTACTCCTCAGGGGATACTTCCGGTCCTGCAGGTTCAGGATCCGAAGGTTGATCAGGAGTTTCGGGTGTTTCCGGGGTCTCGGGTGTTTCCGGAGTTTCAGGTGTCTCGGGTGTTTCCGGAGTCTCAGGTGTTTCCGGGGTCTCAGGTGTTTCCGGAGTCTCAGGCGTCTCCGGAGTCTCAGGCGTCTCGGGTGTCCCCGGTTCCTCTGTATCTTCCGTATCCTCAGAACTCTGCTCCTCTGTCTCCTC
>ONWK01000267.1 GCA_900321505.1 uncultured Eubacteriales bacterium | reverse complement strand
TTCTTTCTTCCAGTCCTTCCAGAGTATAGGTTTCTCCGAATCTCCGGTCTATCCGAATACATTTGCTGTGACCATATGGCCATACCCTCAGATATTTCCTGGAATCATCGATCCGGTAGCCCTTTGCTTCCATCAGTACCTTCCATTCCTGAAGAGAACCTGCCACCGCAACACAACTGTCAATATCCTCCTTTACGATCGACTCTACAGTTGGGATGCCCCTTTCTGATGCATGGATCGCACCAATATGGCGTGACACTTCATTATCCTTTACCGCGGGAACCACTGAGAGATTCTCTTCCCTGCAGAGTTCATCTGAACGGTACTGCATCCGCGGAAATTCTTCATCCCAGATGAACTTTGTACCATCCACAAAGGACATGGCATTGATGACAAAATGGTTATGAATATGCGCCCGGTCCAGATGGGTTGCTACAACGACTTCGAAACGTTCACTCCATAAATCCTGCGCCAGCCTGACACCGATCCGATGTGCCTGTTCGGGAGTAACCTCTCCGGGCATAAATGACTGATATCCGTGATACAGCACTCTGTTGCCCTTATCCGGCCATCGGCGCTTCGTAATCATCATTTCTTCCACAGCATGATCCGTTGTACAGTTGATTCCGGTCACATATTTCATTCCTTCATTCTTATCCGACACATATGACATAACCGACTGCAGCGTATATCTTGGGTCTTTTGAAGTCCCGGATTCTTTTTCCTTATCTTTCTCCCTTGTCTTTTCTTCATTCTCCGCATATTCCACAACACGTTTTACGATACCCTTCACGGCACTCGCTCCGGTGTTCCGGATCGGCCACAGAGATGTAGTTGCCACACCCTCACCTCCTCTTCTCCTTGGAATCCGAAAAATCGGGTTTCTCAACACCTAATGCTCTCCACCCCAGATTAGGATCTGTCAAATCGAGGATATCATTTGAGCGATCCCTGGGTTCATACTCTTCCATTTTGGGCGGGGCTTTTCCTTCCTTCCTCGCCATTTCCGTCTGATGCAGCCACCAATCATAGGCTGAAGAGGCGTAATATCTTGCTGACGATACAATCTCCTTAATCTCAACCAGAAGCTTCCGAAGCTCCTTCTGCATAACTGATATTTCCTGCATATGATCATCTGATTCATCTGGTTTACCAGATACCTTGGATGCAAGATTTCCAAGTTGTGTGATCATATCATTTACCTTGCCCATAGCCTCGTAGAACTGACGAGGAGGAGCTTCCACAGGCTGACTGTTACAGATCAGCTCACGCAGATACTCCCCCTCGGAAAGACCGGTCTGCCTGGATTTAATCCGAAGCAACTCCGCCTCCTTGCTGTTCAGTTCAAAGCGTTTTGATATGTTTCTCTTCATCATCCCGCCTCCTGATAACCTGAATTTTGTTTGATGATGAATAATCCGTCAGTTTTTCCATCCTCCGGGAGGTATCCTACTGGTTGTATTGATCCCAAAGGCTTTCGCCAGACCTCTTTCTTCAAGTTCCCTTTCTGTCATCTGGTCCAGGAACAGGCAATCAAAATCTTCAAAACAGATATCCATATAGGCTTGAATATCCTCGAATCGGGATACCTCTTCTTCAGCTGAAGGATCCGGCAGATCATCATACTCTCCGTTTTTGATAAGTTTCTCGACTTCCTTCAGCATTTTCTTTCTGTTCTCCTCAGGTATCTTTTCAATGAGAGAATTTGCTTCACGATCATCCATCGTAAGATCGATCTCTATTTGGATGATCTGAAAGAGGATATACTCCATCAATAGATTCGGTTTATACAATTTCTCAGCCTTCAGCAAGTCATACAGGGAGAAAAATGAATTCAGTGCCCCTTCCGGGTCACAGTTTTCCGGAGTCAAACTTAAAACACATTCCTCCGCAAACGCTCTGTTATTTCTTAATGCGTTTATATCTCCTTTAGTCTCACCCCAGGCCATATGTGATTCCATTAATCCGATCAGCTGATCATTAATATGCCGGGTTCCAATCTTATAACATATTCTTCCTCCGGGGACATTGTACATTTGCAGCATTTTTAATCCTCCCTGCCTTTCAAAATACAATTGTTTACAATATGCAACCTCTTTCTGCTATAGAACAGCCTCATCATATTTTTCCTGAACCTTTATTTGA
>ONWK01000112.1 GCA_900321505.1 uncultured Eubacteriales bacterium | reverse complement strand
GGGAAGCAGATCTCCTTGCCGTGGTCTACGATCTTGCCTACCGGTGAGATAACGGCTGCGGTTCCGCAGAGTCCGCATTCCTCGAAGGAAGGAACCTCCTCCAGGAATACCTCCCGCTCCTCTACTTCCATTCCCAGATAGTCTTTGGCAACGATCTCCAGGGAACGACGGGTTACGGACGGAAGGATGCTGTTGGACTTCGGGGTAATGAACTTGTTGCCCTTGATGAAGATCACATTTGCGCCGCCGGTCTCTTCGATCTTGGTGCGGCTTGCAGGATCCAGATATACGTTCTCATCGAATCCCTGCTTATGTGCATCTACGATGGCATGCAAGCTCATGGCGTAGTTCAGACCAGCCTTGATATGTCCTGTTCCGTGCGGTGCTGCACGGTCGAAATCACTTACACGAATGGTGATGGGCTTTGCGCCGCCCTTGAAATACGGTCCTACGGGTGTTGCAAAGCAGCGGAACTGATAATCATCAGCCGGCTTTACACCGATGACCGAATTGATACCGAACATGAAAGGACGACGTTACAGTGTTGCGCCTGAACCGTAGGGCGGAACCCATGCTTCATTTGCCTTTACCACCTTCTTAACCGCATCCAGGAATCTCTCCTTCGGGAAGGGAGGCATCTCAAGACGCTTTGCGGTGTCGATCATTCTCTCTGCATTCAGGTCGGGGCGGAATGTCACGATCCTGCCGTCCTCTGTTGTGTAAGCCTTCAGACCTTCAAAGCAGGTCTGGGCATACTGCAGAACACAGGCACATTCGCTCATGGTGATTGTATGGTCCTTTGTCAGAGCCCCGTCATCCCATGCACCGTTTGTGTAATTTGATACATAGCTCTCATCTGTCTGGATGTAACCGAATCCAAGACTTCCCCAGTCAATGTCTTTCTTTTCCATAATCCCATCTCCTAATGTTTGTTACTTAATACTAACTATCCAGCATTCCATGAAAATCATAAGAATCACAGATGGAAAGCTTGCTTTCCAAACTGATTTTTACGTTTTTCACATGATGACCAGGAGGCGAAGCCTCTTTGGACATCCTACGCTCCGGATACGAAGTATTCAGAGTCAATACGCTGAATAGTCGCCTTAATTATTTAAACAAAATGTTACGTTCTATTTTACTTTCTTAATCTAAAATGTCAAGTCTCTTTTTCATCTCATTCCGACATTATTCGGCAAGATTCTCTGTAAGCCGGTTCTTATTCTTCTAAATCATATTCCGGCGGATCTTATTATTCCGAGACTTATAATTCCGCTTCTAATTCTACCAGATCTTATTTACCCGGATCATATTCTTCCGGTTCTTATTCTTCCGGTCATTATCCTTCTTCTTCCTTCGCCGCCTCCTCCTTTATCTCTCCCTTTTCTTCCTTTATCTCATCCATCCTCGGCTCCCTGCCCACAACCTTTTCAATGACAAAGAGTGCAGCGACCATAAGAACTATCGCAATACCCAGTGATATTGCAGCGTTCTTAACATAGCCTGCGATAATATAAGCCACCGTGGAAACCGCCGCAACGGTCAGCGCGTAGGGGAGCTGCGTGGATACATGGTTTATGTGCCTGCACTGCGCGCCGGCCGAAGCCATGATAGTCGTATCGGAGATCGGTGAGCAATGGTCGCCGCATACAGCGCCTGACAGGCAGGCTGCGATGGAGATGACCATCAGCTCTCCGGAGGGGAATACACCCAATACGATAGGAATAAGGATACCGAAGGTACCCCAGGATGTTCCTGTTGCAAAGGCAAGGCCCAAAGCCACCAGGAATATTACAGCAGGCAGCAATGCCTGAAGTGCCACTGCCGAACCGCTCACGAGATCAGCCACGAACACCTTTGCCCCCAGGAGTCCCGTCATACCCGAAAGCGTCCATGCAAGTGTAAGGATGAGGATCGGTGCAACCATGGCGATAAAGCCCTTGGGTATGCATCTTGTAAAATCCGCAAATGTCATGACATTGCGGTACATATAGTAGAAGAAGGTGAAAATAAGCGTGATCACGGCGCCGATAACGAGGCCCTTGGATGCGTCCGCGTCTGCAAAGGCGTCTATAAAGCCTGCTCCTTCAAAGAAGCCGCCGGTATAAACCATCCCCATTACGCAGGATGCGATGAGTACTATAACGGGAAGCACGAGATCGATAACCCGGCCCTTCGGGTTAATATGCTCTTCTCCTGATTCTTTCTCCTCACCGCTGGTAAAAATGTCGCCATTCATGGCATTTTTCTCAAAACGCTTCATGGGGCCATAATCCACACGGCGCACGGTGATGTAGATCATCATTACGATGGTGAGCATCGCATAGAAATTATACGGGATCGTATGGAGAAATGTCTGGAATCCGTTGATCCCGGCGTCATCAGGTACCGAGGATGTTACGGCAGCCGCCCAGGAGCTGATGGGTGCGATTATACAGATCGGCGCTGCGGTCGCGTCGATAAGATAGGAAAGCTTTGCTCTCGATACCTTGTGTCCGTCCGTTACAGGCCGCATAACGCTGCCCACGGTAAGACAGTTGAAATAGTCATCCACGAAGATCATTATACCAAGCAGGATCGTTGCCAGCTGGGCGCCGACTCTGGTCTTGATGTGCTTTGACGCCCAGCGACCGAAGGCTGCGGAACCGCCGGCCTGGTTGATAAGAGCTACCAGGATACCCAGCAGCACCAGGAATACCAGGATACCCATATTCCAG
>ONWK01000120.1 GCA_900321505.1 uncultured Eubacteriales bacterium | reverse complement strand
TGAAGCAGAAGGTTGATATCCTTCATCCGGAGAATGTGTCGCATCTGAATGGTTTTGCATCTATCTGGTGCAGCATCGAGAACATCTTCCTTGCAGCAACGGCAGAAGGGTATGGCTGCAATTTGCGTATCCCCCTCGGAAATGAGGCAGACCATGCAAGAGAGGTTCTGGGCTTTCCGGAAGATTATTTCATGCCGTGCTTTATCGGGATCGGTGTTCCGAAGAAGGATGCGCCTGTTGTAAAACAGCAGGATATACGAACTGAAGACCGGATTCACTGGAACAGTTTTTAAGAAGTTTTAATTAAGGAAGCAGAATATGAAAATATATGTGGATTATGACGATTGCCTGTGCGAGACAGCCCGCGCTTTTACAGGGATAGCTGAGAGGCTCTTTGGTAAGACGGTACCTTATGAGAAGGTTCATTTTTTTAACCTTAAGGAGTCCTTTGAACTTACGGATGAGGAATATGAGCTTATGATGCTTGAAGGACATCGCCCGGAGGTGCTGCTATCCTTTGCGGAAACTCCGGGAGCATCCCGTGTATTGAATGAATGGATCGATCAGGGGCATGAGGTGATGATCATAACCGGACGTCCTTTCAGTTCCTATGAACCGTCCCGCAGATGGCTTGACGAGCACGGATTCGGCCGCGTCAGAATGTTCTGCCTTAATAAGTATGGCAGAGATACATTTATCAAAAACAGTGATTTTAATATGGAAATGGAAGATTATTACCGGATCAGGTTTGATCTCGCCGTGGAAGATTCGCCTGTGGCGTTCCGATTCTTTGAACATTTGCCTGATCTGAAGGTTATGGTATTCGATCGTCCGTGGAATAAGGAATGCTCATTTCCGGGCCCCAATTATTTCCGCGTTACAGATTGGGCTCAGATCCGGGAGTATCCCCGGCAGTGGGACATACAGGGAGTTGACTGAATAAGTTCAGAAAGGAAAAAAGATGTATGAAAGATGGATCTGATGGAGGCCCTGAACAAAAATCCGGAGGCTTCCCCGGAGGAGGTTCTGACCGCAGTGAAGAAGTCTGTGGATCTCTTTGTGGGAGAAGCTCCGCAGTTTGATGACCTGACGATGCTGTGCCTGAGTTACCATGGGTCAGATCAGTGACAGGACGGGTTCCGGTACCACGGTAAAATCACAGTTGCGGGAAAAGACTGTTTTGAAGTATACTACTACGAGTGATTTACTATAAAGAAGATAAGTCATGCCCCGCTTTTTGCGGCGGGGTATCTGACTGCTGAAGGGCAGAATGTATGAGTGACCATTTTGATGATGAGTTCATCGAGGCTGATGAGCTTATAGAAGAACCGGAAACTGATCTTGAAGAGGAACAGCCTGAAGAAGAGCATGTACCGGTGAAGGACGAAAAAAGGCTGCTGCACAGGGAGATCAGGAGGCTGAAGGTACAACGTAACAGGCAGCGGCTCATAATAGCACTGCTTATATGTGCGACGGGTCTTTTCGCCGGACTTTTCATATGGGAGCATTTCCGGGACAGAACCTGCGGGAAACCTGTGGAAACGGAAGTTATACTTGAGCATGATATGGGATTTGGCTCACCTGAAGGACTTGCGGACAGGATCACGGAGAATTATGTGGGATATCTGGAAAAAGCGTATGTTCTTTTCGGTACCTATCCGGACTGCAGCTATTACAAGGTAGTTGCAGGAGTACCGAGAGATGATTATGATTTCAAAAATGATTTCTATACTGCCGCCGGCGAGCGCTACATGAATTACTATCCTGATGGAAAGAAGAGCGGACGGGTGGCGATAGATGTATCCACCTATCAGAAGGATGTAGACTGGGAAGCAGTGAAGGAATCCGGTGTGGAAGTGGTGATCGTAAGGACCGGCTTCAGGGGATATGGTGAAGATGGAACGCTGAATGAGGATTCACAGTTCGTAAATCATATAGAAGGCGCTCTGGCAGCGGGACTGGAATGCGGAGCTTATTTCTTTACTGAGGCAGTGTCCTATGAAGAAGGCGTGGAGGAGGCTGAGTATATTCTGGATCAGATCCGCCCCTATCATGTGACACAGCCTGTCATAGTTGATACGGAGAAGATATCAGCTGAGGATGTTCGCGCAAATGACATAAGCAATGAAGTCCGCACCGATGCGCTCTGTGGCTTCTGCGAGACTATAAAGGCAGCGGGTTATACACCCATGATCTACGCGTCCACTGCGTGGTTCTGCCAGGCTATGGACCTGTCCCGGCTGGGAGAGTACGAATGGTGGCTTGCAGCCTATGACACGCCGCAGTTCCCCTATCACGTTGAGGGCTGGCAGTACAGCAGTACCGGAAGCGTGCCCGGGATCGAAGGCGATGTGGACCTGAATGTATGGTTACGATGAAATGATGCCCCTCTGCTTGAGGCAGGGTATTTGACTACGGAGGAAATTATCCATGTGGTATGAAGAAAGTGTATTTTATCAGATCTATCCCCTGGGATTTTGCGGGGCGCCATTTGAAAATGACGGAGTGCAGGAGTCACGGATCCTTAAGGTTAAGGACTGGATCCCGCATCTTACAAAGCTGGGAATAAATGCGGTGTATTTCTCACCGGTTTTTGAATCGGACACCCATGGATACAATACGAGAGATTACTTTAAGATAGATTGCCGTCTGGGAACAAACGAAGACTTTAAGGATGTTGTTGATGTGCTTCATGCAGCGGGTATCAGAGTAGTCCTGGACGGAGTTTTCAATCATGTAGGACGCGGTTTTTGGGCGTTCAGGGACGTTCAGGAGAAGAAATGGGATTCGCCATATAAAGACTGGTTCCACATTTCTTTTGACGGTAATTCGAATTATAATGACGGTTTCTGGTATGAAGGCTGGGAGGGCAATTATGACCTCGTAAAGCTTAATCTGAGAAATGATGCTGTTGTCAGTCATATCTTTGAAGCGATCCGCTGGTGGGTGTCGGTATTTGATATCGACGGCCTGAGACTGGATGTGGCTTACTGTCTGGATCATGATTTTATAAGAAAACTGCATGGATTAGCGTCAGGGCTGAAGCCGGAATTCCTGCTTCTCGGAGAGCTTCTTTTCGGAGACTACTGTCTGTTTGTAAATCCGGAAATGCTGGACAGCTGCACAAACTATGCATGCTATAAGGGGCTTTATTCCAGCTTCAATTCCATGAATATGTTTGAGATCATCCATTCCCTGCAGCAGCAGTTCGGACCTGAACAGTGGTGCAGGTATAAGGATATGCATCTCATGTCCTTTGTGGATAACCATGATGTGACGCGTGTGGCAAGCGTGCTGACCAATCCGGAGCATCTGCCGCTCATTTATACACTTGCATTTGGAATGCCGGGCTTCCCCTGCGTATACTATGGCAGCGAATGGGGTACAAGGGCTGAAAAGAAAGACGGCGATCCGGCGCTGCGTCCTTCATTTGATGCGCCGGAATGGAATTCTCTCACGGATCATATTGCCAGACTTGCGGAGATAAAAAAGAACAGCAAGGCCCTGAATTATGGCTCTTTTCGTTCGGTACTGCTTACAAATAAGCAGTGCATATTCGAACGTAAGGTGGAAGGCGAGCGGATAATGGTCGCAATAAACGCCGACAGCGAACCCTTTGTTGCACATTTTGACGCCGGCTGCGGCCAGGCTGATGAGCTTATCACCGGAACCCTGCATGATTTCGGAGGCGGTTCGGAACTGCCGCCGTACAGCTCACAGATATGGAAGATGGAACGATAGAATAGTATTTATTCAGTAACCACGGAAAACATAAAAACCCTTCTGGAATGATTGCTTTCCAGAAGGGTTTTTATGTTTTCCCGGAGTTGCAGGGTGCTGAACAGCTGCTGTTATTTAATTCTTTAACAGGTTGATGCCTCCCAAACTCAGCAGTCCGATGATCACGCCGGCAAGCAGTACGCCGCCCATGACCGCGATCACACTTTTCTTAAAATCCATATCGAGGAAGGAAGCTGCAAGAGTTCCTGTCCAGGCGCCTGTGCCGGGGATAGGAATGCCTACAAAAAGCAGAAGCGCCCAGTACAGTCCGCGGCCTGCTTTTTTCTTCAGCTTTTCGCCGCCGGAATGGCCTTTGTTGATACAGAAGGTAAAGAACTTTCCGATAAACTTTTTATCCTTGCCCCATTCCAGTATTTTCCGCGCAAAGAAGAAAATTATTGGAACCGGCAGCATATTTCCGATGATGCACAGGATATAAGCGTTAAGCAGAGGAAGCGGCGGATCCGCGATCAGTGTGCCGTAGGGGATCGCCCCGCGAAGCTCTACCAGTGGTACCATGGATATGAGAAAGGTTATGAGATAACTCGTGAACATGAAGGACTCCTTGCTGATAAAAATGCTTTATAAGCTGTACATTTCACAGCCAATACTCAAAAACTCCACGATTATAACAGATTATGATTTATTCTGCAATCGGAAATGCTTTCCCGGATGGAACTATTTACTTATACCTTTGTGAACGATAAAGGAAATCGTTCACAAACCCTCTCTTCGTTCGGGCTGCTCCTTCGGAGCAGGGTGCGTACGGTTCTC
>ONWK01000266.1 GCA_900321505.1 uncultured Eubacteriales bacterium | reverse complement strand
TGGCATGAAGCCATGGAACGTTATGGTTCGGATAAGCCGGATCTTCGTTTTGATATGGAGCTTAAGGATCTTTCCGATGTGGTTGCGGGTACGGAATTCGTTGTATTTTCCGGAGCTCTTTCTGCAGGCGGAACCGTACGCTGCATCACGGTTCCGGGTATGGGCGGAATGGCAAGAAAGAAGCTGGACGCCCTGACCGAATTCGTTAAGGGCTACGGTATGAAAGGCCTGGCCTACATCTCCATCTCTCCGGACGGAGAAGAAAAATGCAGCTTTGCCAAGTTCATGACTCCTGAGGAGCTTACGGCGATAAAGGAGAGGGCAGGCGCCGGTGCAGGAGATCTGGTGCTGATCCTTGCCGATGCAAAGAAGAAGCTTGTGCTTGAAACCCTGGGCGCTCTTCGCTGCCACATGGCGGAGGAAATGGGCATCCTTGACAGGGATACATATAAATTCGTATGGATCACTGAGTTCCCGCTGCTTGAGTGGAGCGAGGATGAGAACCGCTTTGTGGCAATGCATCATCCCTTCACCATGCCTATGGAGGAGGATATTGACAAGCTCGATTCGGATCCGGGAGCGGTACGTGCAAAGGCCTATGACATCGTACTTAACGGCGTTGAGATCGGCGGAGGCTCGGTACGTATACACCAGAACGATATTCAGGAAAAGATGTTTGAGGTTATCGGACTTACGAAGGAAAGCGCCAATGACAAGTTCGGCTTCCTGCTTACGGCATTTAAGTACGGGGTACCCCCGCACGCAGGGCTGGCTTACGGCCTTGACCGTCTGCTCATGCTGATGTGTAAATGTGATTCCATCCGTGAGGTTATAGCCTTCCCGAAGGTTAAGGATGCATCCGACCTTATGAGCGAGGCGCCGAATGTGGTGGATCCGGTACAGCTTGAGGAGCTTGGCATAGAACTCAGAAAAGAAGAAGCTGAGAATTGATAATGAAGCTTCAGAGTGCAGGATAATCCGGGAGAATGATATGCAGACAGTATGGATCATTTTATTCATCTTCATCGGTACGGTAATATCAACAGCCCTGGCAATAGTCAACAGACGCTGGGATGCTTATATCCGCGCCCGCGAAGACTATGATGAAGATGTTGACGGTAAAATGACAAAAAAAGAAAAGGAAGCTTTTCTGGCAAGGAAGGAAGCCGAGGCAAAGCTGGTACATATGCCGGTGAAGGATGTTATCAAAGAACGTCCCGGCAGGCTTGCGGCGTTCATAATCCTCGGCGGAGGCGCTTCTGCAGGCCTTGCGGTCCGCTATGGAGTAAATGCTGCGACGTGGACACTTATGGCATTTACGCTTATCCTTCTTCTTGAAGCCATGATAGATCTGGATACCATGGAGATCCCCTTCTCCCTGAATCTTATGATCCTTGCCCTTGGCGGACTTTCGATACTTACCTTCCAGGGTACGGAGCCCTTCTCCGAGATAACCATAGTGAACCGTATAGTGGGTATGCTGGTTATTGCAGGCCCCATGATCCTGATCAATCTCATCATTTCCGGGGCATTTGGCGGAGGTGATGTGAAGCTGATGGCTGCAGCGGGATTCCTGCTGGGCTGGAAGATCATTGTCAGCGGTTTCTTCATGGGGGCCATCGTAGGAGGCGCTGTCGGGATCACCGTTATGCTTCGCAAGAAGAAGGGAGGAAAGGAACATATTCCCTTCGGGCCTTCTTTATGTATCGGATTGTATCTTGCAGTGATGTTCGGCACCCAGCTGATCGACTGGTATACCGGTATACTTAAGCGTGCCATGGGCAAAGAGTAGACCGGATTGAAGGGTACGTGAATAGTTGCCGGATCGGATGAAAAGATATTTTGATGTGGGAGGAAGTCAGTTTGTTTTTAAAAACAAAAAAGGGCAGCATGGTTGTGCTTATACTGCTTTTTTTTGCAGTAATGTGGTTTGTTGCCGGATCGGATGTTTCGGCAGCTGAGGTTCAGTCGGCAGAGGCTGAAGCAGGTACGGATGATAAAGTCGAAGAAGATTCAGAGAGCAGTACGGAAAACAATGGTGATGAAAATTCTGAAGGCAGTACTGAGAGCGAAAGCGTGAAAGAGGTACACAAGTACAGCTGGCGAACGGATTCACGCGGGAACTGGATGTGTATGACGGAAAAAGGCGTCATGGTCCGTGATGAATGGATTGAATCTAAAGGCGCCCGTTATTATCTCAAGCCCAGCGGATATATGGCTGAAAAGGAGTGGATCAGGACCGGTAACGGCTGGTGTTATGTGGATAAGGGCGGAAAACAGGTTTTTTCCAAATGGATCAGGTATTCGGGATTCTGGTATTATATAAAAGATGACGGATACATGGCCGATAATGAGGTGGTGGAAACCTCATCCGGTACCTATAATATTAGCAAGGGCGGAAAGCTGCTCAGCTCGAAGTGGTACAAGGATTCGGGATACTGGTATTATATCAAAGAGGACGGAACCCTGGCGGCAGACGAGATGATCAGCACGGATAAGGGAATGTGCTATCTGGGCAGTGACGGCAGGCTGGTGGTTTCAAAATGGTTCAAGCTTGGGGAAAACTGGTATTTTGCCGATAAGAACGGATATCTGAAAACAGGCCCCTGTATGATCAAAGGCAGCTGGTACAGGTTTGATGAGTCGGGAGCAATGATTACAGGCTGGTACACCGGCGCTGATGCCGTCAGTCCCGCAGGAACCCGGCGCCCTGTCTACTATGATAAAAACGGGGTACTCACGGTAAAGGCCGCAAGGATGGGCCACGAGAAAAATTCTGCAGAAAGGGTTGAGGCAGCGGCCCTCTTTCAATGCCTGGAAGTGGATTATCAGGGAAAGGGCGGAGACGATTTCAAGCTGCATCATGGCACTGATTACACATATTGTCTGGGTGAATTCCTGGATACCTGTAAGGAAAGGGGACAGATCGCCTTTCTTCATCTTAAGACCTTTAAAAACCTGAAGGAGCTGGTTGCATTTGTTGAAGAAAAGGGCATGATAGAGCAGACGGTATTTATGCTGGCCGGCGGGGAGTATGCAAAGGCGATCCGCAGGTATAACAGTTCAGCGCGCTGTGTGCTGATGAGCGCTTCGGGAATAGAGAAAACACTCTCGATGCTCAGGACCTACCGTGCGTATGTGGAGGGCGTAAGTATCTGCGGATATCCCGGATACGGCGTCATAACAAAGAATACTGCAAAGGGTTTTATCGATTCTGTTCATGCGATAGAAGGAACCAACGGCCCCATGACCGTATGTATGTATGGCTGGGGAAGGGCAGGTTCGAATCTTTACGGAAATGATCAGCTTTACAGCGATTACGGTCTGGACTATGTCTGCGGGGATTCCTATCCGGCAGGCTGGTAAAAGCAGACAGGTAAATTAAAAAGGACGGTTCTCATTCCGGGAACTGTCCTTTTTTACGTTGTTATCAAACGATTTCCAGAAGTGTATTTACCATCAGGTCATTCTGCTTCGGATTCATGAAGCAAAAGCGTATGTACTGATTGGAAAGCCCTCTGATATCGTCACATTTACGTATCATTATACCCCGTTTGCTGCAATGCTCGGCAACCTGGGAGGAGGTGAGGCCGTCCTTCAACAGCCGTACCAGCATGAAATTGGCCTCGGGTTTATAGAGCTTGATGGTCCGGCAGGGTTTCATGGCAAGATATACAAGACTGCGTTCCGTATGAACCGTGGAACGGGAATTCTCGATATATGCCTCGTCCTTCAGCATTTCGATACCGGCTATGGCAGAGAGTGTGGCTATATTGTTCCGGGTGGTGGCTGCATCGATCAGCTTGGCTATACCCTCGTTATTCATTACCGCATAGGCGATCCGGAGTCCGGGTACCGCGAAGAATTTGGAGAGACTCCGGAGCACGGCCAGATTCGGCCACCGGTCGGTGAGAGGAACGGCTGTAACGTCCTTGTAGTCATCAAGAAATTCCACATACATTTCGTCTACGATAAGGAAGATATTAAGAGAACTGCAGGCCTCACAAAGCTTTTCAACCTCATCTCTGGTGATCCTCTTTGAGGTGGGATTGTTCGGATTGCCGATGATCAGAAGATCAAGGGAAGCATCCAGGCTTTCGATGAGCTCCGGAACGAAGAGTTCGAAATCCCTTTCCTCAGGAAGGTCATAGAAGCTTATCTCGCTGCCGCAGATCCTGAGGACCTTCTCATATTCCGTACTGCTGGGGGAAAGGACCATTGCCTTTTTAGGGTGGAGTATATCTGCGAAAAGTCTGAGCAGATCTGGCGACCCATTTCCGATATAGATACTTGAAAGCTCCGTTCCGGCGTAGTCGGCAAGGGCAGTGCGCAGATTGGCATAATATATATCGGGATATTTGATAATGGAGCTGATATTGTTGGCCAGAGACTGCTTCACTGATACGGGGATACCAAGAGGATTCAGGTTTGCATCGTACAGAACGGTCTCATACTGGTCGATCCTGAGGGGTGATTTGGATTGCTTCGTCATAACAAAACCTCTTTCAAATCAAAAGCGAATCTGATATAATAGAATGACTTATCGCTTTCTTGTGGTAAGAACAGCGGAGGAACCCTTCCGCATGGAATGATTTTACAACATAACAAGCAGTGATAGCAAGTATTTTATCGGAGAGTCTGAAAAATGAAGGCCATCGTAGAGCAGTATGCCAAGGGCGAATTCCGGATCGACAGGCCGGAGGTCGCCATATCCAGCCATAATTTCAAAATGAGCATTGAAGCCGGGACGGTATATGAGGGCTCTTTTACTGTTGAAAGCCTGAACCGCTTCCCCATAAAGGGAATGGTTTATGACAGCCGTTATCTGCTCCGTTTCGAAAATCACAGCTTCATAAGCCGTAAGTTTTCGGTCCGGTATTCATTTGATGCAACATGTCTTGAAGCAGGTCAGAATTTCCGCGGACACATAAATGTAATAACCGACGGAGGCGAATTCCGCCTTCCCTATGAGATCAGCATTCTTCCTCCCTGCGTTACCGGAGGGAATGAAAGGATAGATGATCTCTTTAAGTTTGCCTCTCTGGCGGAAAGAAACTGGAGCGAGGCGGCAAGGCTTTTCGTAAATGATGATTTCCGCCGCACCTTTATCAACCGTGAGCCCCATCTTAAGCTGGTTTATGAGAGCCTGCTGGATTCGAGCTCGGTGGATCAGGCTATGGAGGAATTTCTGGTACTGGTGCATAAGAAGAGGACGGTTACGCTGTCCACGGATAAGAGCAGACTGGATCTCATCATGCCTGCTGAGATGGAAAGTGTGGAGATAACTCTCAGTAAGAACACCTGGGGCTATACCCGTTCCGAGATCCGCAGCAATGCCGAGTTCATCATTCCTGCAAAGAAGAGCATTACCTCCGGAGATTTCACTGCGAATACCTGCAGCCTGCAGGTTTACATCTCTCCTGAGCATGTACCGGACGGAGAGAACAGCGGCATTCTTACCATTGAGAACATATATCAGAAGATAGAGATAGAGATACATCTGGAGCGTCCGATACGGCGCAGGGTGGATCAGGAGAACCGCATCCGTGAGCAGGAGCTCAAACAGAGTAAGATAAATATAACCCAGGCATATCTGGATTTCCGTATGGACAGGATAGGCCTGGATGAGTATGTGTCCGATACCATGGAGGCCCTGAGAAAGCTTGCCGAAATGGAGCCCGAGGAGGACATGTACCGTCTTGCGGTCATGCATATGAACATCCTTAAGGGTGACTATGCCCATGTGGAGCAGGAATTCCTCAGGATAGAGGCTGACGTGGACAGGAGCCTCATGACAAATCAGGAGAAATGCTATTATAACTACCTGAAGGCCATGATGCTGAGGGATGAGGAGACCACCTCCAGGACTGCGAATATGATCCGCCGGAATTACAGGACCCAGGAGCCGAAGATGTTCTACTTCTGGCTGCTGCTCTTTGTGGATCCGGAATATAACGATGATAAGGGAGCTCTCTACCGTGAGCTTACGGAAATGTATGAGGAGGGAGAGAACAGCCCCATCATCTATTTCGAGCTCTGCGACATCCTCAACTCCAATCCGATGATGCTGAAGAGGCTCACGCCCTTTGAGATCACCGCGGTAAAATGGGGCATGCGTCATGAGTACATTTCCGATGATGTACTGAATGAATTCGTAAAGCTGGCGGGCAGGAATAAAGAGTTCAACAAGCAGATATTTGATGTGCTGCGGTCCATCTATGATAAAAATGAAGCCGAACTCAGGCGTGAACGCTTTGAAGCAGAAAAGCGCAGGTCTGACGAGGAGAGCGCCGTAAGGGAGCCGGATGATGCAGAGAAGGAACCGGAGGGGGACGAGGATACTGAGGATGATTTCATCTTCACAGGCTTTGATGATGAGGAGAAGGATGCCGGGGAGGAAGAGGATTTCAGCATCAATAACCCGGAAGATCCCTTAAGGCTTTCCAGTGAGGGCGAGCGTTACGATCCCGAGGAAGCGCGGCTGAACCGTAAGGTGCAGCAATCCTTTGACGACCGGTTTGATGAGACCATAAGGGCCAGGGAGCAGGAGAGGATACTTAAGAAGGAGACGGAGAATCTTGAGGTTCTGGGAAGCATCTGCTCCATGCTCATTTCCGCCAATATGCTGGATCACCGCTATCACCGTTTTTACAAGGCGGCGGTTGAGTCTTCGCTGAAATATATCGGTCTTAACGAATGCTATATCCGGAGCATGGATCAGAATAAATATGACAGGATCCCAGCGCCGGTGCTCATGTATCTGAATTACAAGAATACTCTGAACGAGGATGAGCTGGCGTATCTTTACGCAAATGTAATCTTCAACAAGTCAGAGCATATGAAGATATACCATGAATACGCTCCCACCATGGAGGATTTCATGGAGAAGATGATCATGAAGGGCAAGGTAAATGATGATCTCACCGTGATTTATGATGAGTTCCTGGAGCCTGAGTCCGTAAGCTCCATCTTTGCCGGAAAGCTTATAAATATCATCTTCAGGAGAAAGCTGGTATGCTTTAACCCGAATGTGCGCGCCGT
>ONWK01000265.1 GCA_900321505.1 uncultured Eubacteriales bacterium | reverse complement strand
TTGTGTCTGACAGACAAAAAAATTTATCTCCGGGAAAACCTTCTCGCTTTACCTGTTGAGTATATTTAAAACGCATGCCCTGATGCAGGGCCATGCGTTTTTGGCGACGCCATTAAAACCCCCGGATTGATATGTACCCTCCAAACTGGACAATATCAGTAAGGAGGGCTTTTATATGAAATACAACTGGGAATTTAAAATAGAATGCGTAGAAAAATACCGAACAAATATACCGATAACTGTTCCTGAATGCAGTAAAGCATCACATCACGATTTTATGCATATGGTGAGAGATTGGAATAAGATTTACGAGAAATATGGAATCGACGGTCTAAGAAAGAACTATTCAAACAGATTACTGAGTCCTGAAGAAAAGTTTGATTGCATAACGAGAATAATGTCCGGGGAGTCTTATCGTGACGTAGCTATAGACAAGCAGATCAGCGCTTCAGCACTTCATGTCTGGAATGAAAACTATCAACGATATGGCTATGACGGGTTACAATTGAAAAAAGGCAGAAAGCCGAAGGAACCTGTTATGGCTGATACAAAAGAAATGAAAGAACTGACCAAAAGCGAAAAAGAAGAATTAATCCTTCTCAGAAAACGGATTGAATATCTGGAAGCGGAGAATGCTTATCTAAAAAAATTGAGAGCCTTGGCTGCACGGAAGAAAGCGGAGTCATCAGTCAGGGCGAAAAGACAGAAATCGTCGAAGGACTCCGAAAAGAAGGATATCGATTAGCGGATCTTCTGAAGATCGCAGGGCTTCCCAGATCTACCTATTACTTCGAGCGTGACAAAAAGGACTTTGATGACCTGAGGAACCGGCAGATCATGGATGAGATAAAGCTCATCTATGAAGCAAACAAAGGAAGATATGGTGTCCGGAGGATCTATCATGAATTACTCAACAGAGGACATATCATCAATCATAAAAAAGTGCAGAGACTGATGAAAAAGATGGAGCTCAAAGGCAAGCGTCCTAAAGAGAAGTATCATTCCTATAAAGGGAAAATAGGAAAGATCGCTGACAATATCATTAACAGAAACTTTACTGCTTCCGGACCGGATCAGAAATGGACGACTGATGTATCACAGTTCAACCTTCCTTTCGGCAAGTGCTATCTCTCACCAATCCTGGATATGTATACCAATGAAATCATCGCTTACGATTTGTCTTTACACCCCAATTATGAGCAGATCACCAATATGCTTAATAAGGCATTCGAAGCGCATCCGAATATGAATGGACTCATATTCCATTCTGATCAGGGCTGGCAATACCAGATGAAGCGTTATGCGGCATCATTAAAGGACAGAGGTATCATTCAGTCAATGTCCCGCAAGGGAAATTGTTATGACAATTCTGTTATGGAGACATTCTTCGGAAGAATGAAGAACGAAATGTTCTATGGATATCAACGTGAATATCGGACATTTGAACAATTCTCAGAAGCTGTCAGGGAATATATTCATTATTACAATTACGAAAGAATACAAAAGAAAACAAAATGGATGTCTCCCTTATCCTTCAGGGAAACATCCATCTCAAAAGTGTTATAGCTATTTAAATAATATGTCCAGGATTCTGGGTACATATCACCCCACACTGCCCCCCAATTTTTCCCCAATCATCGGTGAAAATACGTACGAAATCCGTGTGGGATCCGTGAAGTGCCTTTTTTATCAGGACTCCGATCCGTGACCATTTGTAAAGGATCCATGCAGAATCCGTGAAAACCGTTTGCGCAGTCCCGACGATGCGGATCAGAAATAACGACACAACAGACGAGATACATGCGGGATTCGTAAGACAGTACTCAGAGCAGGTGCTTTATTTTCACTCAGGAAGAACCGTCCGCATGCTCAAAGCAGAAATGATAATTATCAGAGCTTCCTCGGGGAAGTCTTGTAGTATTGGCGGAATGCCCTGTAGAAATTGCTGGTGTTGCTGTAACCGGTCATCGCGGCGATCTTTTCAACCGGCAGGTCCGTGTGTTCAAGAAGTACCCCGGCTTTGCGCATCCGGATTTCCAGAACAATCTGTGAGAACGAGAGCCCCGTCTTTTGCGGAATGTATCTGGAAAGGTAGACGGGATGATATCCGAAATGAGCAGCCAGTGACTGAAGTGTTACTGATTCGGTTTCCGTTTCGATATACTCTCTGATTCTGCTGATCAGATCGCCGCCGCTTTGAACATGGAAGCGGCGGTATTCCGCGGAGAGATACATGGTCAGTGACATTGCCATCGGCTTGATGACTTTCTGGGTGTCCGGTGTTTTATACGCATATTCACACGCCATGAGGGCGAGCAGGCTCCATACAGGTGAGGCAGCAGGAATTGCCATGTGGATAAATTCATCCGAAAACCGGTTTTTCTGCGGTTCCAGGAAAAAGTTGAGCATCGCAGTATCCACTGCCATGAAACTCAGGAAATCGTGAATAAATGTCTCACGGCGGATCAGAACACCGATGATCGTACACGCCTCCTTTGAATTTTTCCTAGCGGCATAGCCGCTGTATGGCTGGCCGATCCAGCACTCGCCTTCCTG
>ONWK01000264.1 GCA_900321505.1 uncultured Eubacteriales bacterium | reverse complement strand
GCTGGAGGCAGCATACAGGACCGAAGCGCTTTCCGGATTTCAGCTGCTTGACCTGCAGGATTTTCCCGGACAGGGCGGCGCGTATGTCGGGGTACTGGATGCATTCATGAATTCCAAGGGACTTATTTCTCCGGAGGAGTGGAGAGAGTTCTGCGATGATATCGTGCTTCTGGCGGTATTTCCGGGGCATATTATTGAAGAGGGCCGGGAGCTTCCGCTGGAGATATGGATCCGGAATATGCATTCGGGAAGGGATATATCGGAAAAACAGCTTGATATCACACTGTCAGTGACAGGGATAAAGCCGGGGAAGACCGGTGCCCGGACTGAGACCGGCATAATATATGATGAGCAGCTAAGGCTTCCGGAGATAAAGGAGGGGCTGTGGAAGATAGCGGAAAGAAGGCTGAAGATGCCGATGCTTCCGGATGGCGGGATAAGAAAGCTTACCCTGAGCCTTTCCGTAGAGGGAGAAAATATCCGCAATCATTATTCCTTCCGCCTGTTCCCTGAGCTTCCGGAGTATCGTGAGCGGGATGATGTGCTGCGTCTGTTCTCCGACGGCGGAATAAGGACGGCGGTATCTGCGGAGCAGTACAGAGCTGCCGTTAAGGAAGGCGGGAAACTGCTTTATATCCCCGATAAGATAGAAAAGAGCATACCCGGAGATTATCCGAGTGATTTCTGGTGTTATCCCATGTTCAGGTCTATCAGCGAGAGTATGGGAAGAAAGGTCCCCATAGGCACGCTGGGGCTGTCCATGGATCCGGATCATCCTGCCCTGAAGGGCTTTGCTTTCGAAAGCTTCTCCGCACCGGAGTGGTATCAGATCATTTCACACGGATACCCGGCGATCCTGGACGGAACCGGTGTGACCGTGCTGGTGAGGGATATAGATAATATAGAGCGCTGTCACGATCTCGGTCTCATCTTTGAATACAGGGAAGGGGAGACGGATGTGCTGGTTGTGGCATCGCCGCTCTTAACGTTATTGGAACATGCGGAGGTCCGGGCTCTTCTGAGGAGTATTCTGGGTTATATGTCTTCGGAGGCTTTCAGACCGGAAGTGCCCGGGAAACCATGGACTCTGTCATCCTGAGGCGGGTGCTGCCGAAGGATCTCATGACCGCGGGAGGAAATGATTTGCGTAAAAAAATAATAACGGTGCTGACGGCGCTGTCGTTATGCGCCTCGCTTGCAGGCTGCGGCAGGGAACCGCAGGATACCGGCGTTACCGAAAAGCTTACGGAAGCCGTAACAACGGAGGGAACCGCCGATACCGCGGAGAGTACGGAGGATATCACGTCAGAGGCAGAGACCTCATCCGGGAAGTTTCTTCCGGATACAACGATACCGGAAGTATCGATAGAACAAAAACCGGTACCGGATACGGAGTGCTTCGGTTTTGTCCGGGACATGAAGATAGGCGTAAGTCTCGGCAATACATTTGACGCATATAATGATACCGGCCTCAGGGACGAGATGGATACGGAGACTGCATGGGTAAGCATCAGGACTTCAAGGTCCATGATACAGGCCTTTCATGAGGCAGGCTTTGAGACCATACGTATCCCGGTGTCCTGGCATAACCATATTGTGGATGAGGACTTCACCATTTCCGAAAAATGGGCCGCCAGAGTGAATGAAGTTGTGGACTGGGCGGTTGAGGAAGGGATGCACGTGATCCTCAATATCCATCATGATAATCATGAGGAAGCGGGCGGCTTTTATCCGGACAGGGCCCATATGGAGCAGTCGAAAAGATACATACGCCGTATATGGGAACAGCTGTCGGAACGATATAAGGATTATGATGACAGGCTGATATTTGAATCAATGAACGAGCCCCGTCTGGTGGGACATCAGTATGAATGGTGGTTCCCGGCGGGAAATGAGGAAGTAAAGGAATCCGTCTTATGCATAAATGAGCTGAACCAGCTTTTTGTGGATACGGTAAGGGCAGGCGGCGGAAATAATGCATCGAGATATCTTATGTGTCCCGGCTATGATGCGTCTCCCGACGGAGCGCTTCACAGTTCCTATGTACTCCCGACGGATACGAAGGAAATGCAGGGAAAGGGGCATATCATGGTTTCCGTGCATGCATATACACCTTACGGCTTTGCGCTTGACCTGAACGGGACATCCTATTTCAGCGCCTCGAGGACATCGTCGACCCAGGAGATCGACAGCTTCATGGATAAGCTTTACAACAGGTTTATCGTGAAAGGGATCCCGGTGGTGATAGGAGAATTCGGAGCCTGTGACAAGAAGGGAAATATCCAGGAACGGGTGGATTTTGCGGCATATTACATAGCGGCGGCAAAGGCGCGCGGCATGACGGCTTTGTGGTGGGACAATAATGCATTTTCCGGGAATGGGGAGTGCTTTGGTTTACTGTACAGGATGGGCGGTTACTTTGTGTACGGGGACATAGTGGAAGCTTTGATGAAGTATGCACGGTAAGGGAAAGGGTTATTGCGAAGTAAAACAGGGGAAAGAATTGGAGGTACAAGGTGGCAGCAGAAAAAAAGGTAACCATGAAGGACATTGCACAGGAATTCAATGTCAGTATAGTAACGGTATCCAAGGCTCTTGCGGGGAAGGACGGTGTGAGCGAACAGCTCCGTCAGGAGATAGTCGAGAGGGCGCATGATCTGGGGTATGTATTCAAAAAGAATCCGGAGCGGAGTGAGAGCAAAAATGTTGCGATCATCATTTCCGAAAGGTTCATCGGCGAAAACTCCTTCTATCAGCAGGTCTATCACAGG
>ONWK01000355.1 GCA_900321505.1 uncultured Eubacteriales bacterium | reverse complement strand
TTTGATGAGATAGGAAAGATTCTTGATATTTCAGCGGCCAGAGTCAGTCAGATTGAAAAGACAACTATGGAAACACTCAGAAGGTCAGGAAAATTCAGGAAGTTCCTGGGATATCTGGCAGCCTGATACGGGTTGCCGAAGTTTTCGTGTTTTCATAGGACTAAAAAAACATGAAAAAACGATGAAAAATGCAATTGACAAGTGCCGGAATCTATGATAGCGTGAGATGCATCAGGAGGACAACACTATGAGCGATAATGTACGGAATATAAATACAGATAATAAAGAAGAAATCAATCTGGATGAGTATGAAGCAGCCTATATGCCGGACACCGGTCATCTGTTAGAGCTGCTGAAGCTCTGCAAGGGCGGCAGACCCTGGAAGGACTTTGCCGAGCTTTGTGGGAAAAGTCCGGCCACCTTTTCCAGACTCAGTAATAAGAAAATAACCAAACAGGTAAGTAAGGATATTCTTCTTGCGGCTTACCAAAATCAGGTGGATCCCGGGAATCCTGAGCTGGATGAACTGATGAAGGCAGGCGGGTGGCGGAAAATCAAAAAGAGAACCCCCAGACCGCCTATGGAAAGATATGAACCGACGGAAGAAGAACGTGCTCAATTTGACAAGATGGAGCGGGATGATGAAAACAGGCGCCGTATGATCAACCTCATTATACGGTCCGAGCTTGATGCCAGAGGGCAGATGAACCTTTTCTATGATAACAGACGCGGCAGGTGGGGAGGACGGAATCCTGCCATGAACGATGAAAAGATCATGAAAAGCAGATTTGGGCTCAGATATGTATTTCCCTCTAGTGGTTTCACGATTCAGATACAGGGTATGGAACCCCGATACTGGTGTTTCTTTCCACTGTATTCGGTGATATCAGGCAGAAAGAGAGATTGGGGAAAATACACGCAGGAGGAAATGGAGCAAAAAAGGAATTATTCCCTGCGTGACGTTATGACGGAGGGTTTTAATGAACTGTTTTTAAAGGATATTTGGGAGCCTGAGACATTGGCAGACATAAAGTCGACGGTCATTTTCCACGACCGGGTGGAGTATGAAATGGTCTGGGAGGTGCTGAAGACCCGGACAGTGAACAACTGGTTTTCCCTTTTGCTGATCGATCTGGACGAAGAAAAGGTTTTAGATGAAAAGATCCTTCCGAGAGCAGATGGAAAGGACAGACAGGAGGAGTCGATCTTTAAACAGGAACCGAATATGAGTACTTATGAGAAATGGGATGATTTCCCGGATGATGAGTTCCGGAAATAGATGAAAAACTCCATTTCACCAACGGATTTTGGTGAGATGGAGTTTTTTTGCAAAACATCTTTCCAATATCGGCAAAATGTCCTATATTGTATTATAAAGCAATACACTGCCCCCGAGGGGGGCAGAGTTATGTGACAGGGAGAAGGGAAGAAGATTTGTCCACTCAAAAGGACAAGGAGGAATAAGTATGCGTCAGTTTCAGTTCGGCTATAAAGGGCAGGATACTTTGATACGGGAACTTCGGAAGATCAGTCAGTGGTCCAAGACAAAGATCTATTCACGAATGGTTTTTCAGGTATTTATCGATACGATCGATCGGGAAGCGGTAGAAAAGGTGATGGACACCATCAAGGAAGAGATCCCGGATGCGCTCATTTTCGGTTGTTCGACCAATGGTCATATCATTAATGGGGAACTGTCGGGAAGAACCATCGCCATCACCTGTACGGTATTTGAATATCCCACCAGCAGGGTACAGATCCTGCAGTATGATCTGAATGAAGAGAATGAATCCCGTGTCACCTCGGAACTGCTTCGATTTTTGGACGATAATACATGGGTGACAGCAATAGAACTTCTGGTTACGATCCGCGGCATGTCCATGACCGACTTTTCGGATCGTTTTCGTGCGGCCAGAAGAGATATCGCGATCTACGGAGGCGGAGCATTTAACAGAAATATGAATGACGACGAGGCCTGTGTGTTCTCAAGCGTGGGAGGCTATACAGATCATGGCGTCGTATTTGTACTTATGGGCGGAGAAGATCTGCACGTGAAGACTACCTATATCACAGGATGGAAGCCCCTGGGGCGCGAACTGGAGATCACAAAGGTAAAGAGAAATGTGCTGTATGAGATTGAAAACCGTCCGGCATATGATACGTATTACAGATATCTGAATATAGAAAATGATGAGAATTTCTTCAGCAATACGCTGGAATTCCCGTTCATCTTCGATCATAACGGGATCCAGCTGCTTCGGGCGCCTACCGCAAGTCTGGATGACGGTTCGCTGGTCATGACCTCGGATATGTATGAAGGCGATATGGCCCGCATCTCATATGGCGATCCGGAAACCATACTTCGTGAGGTTGCCGGAGAGATCAAGGCACTGAATCGGTTCTGCCCGGAAGTGATCAAGCTGTATTCCTGTGGCGCCAGACGGACTTTCTGGGGATCGGAGGTTTCCCGCGAAACTGCGCCATTCCAGCTGCTTG
>ONWK01000262.1 GCA_900321505.1 uncultured Eubacteriales bacterium | reverse complement strand
GGCGTTGCAATCACAAACGTAACTGGTGATGCTGTAAACAACAAGGCAGCTAACGATCGTCTGGTTAACGGCGGCGAGATCGCTTCCGACAATGCAGGTATTGCATTCCTCGGCGGACAGAACCCCTATGGTACATGGGCAGATGCTGCTTCAGGTATCCAGCAGGGCGCTGTAACATATCAGGATAAGAACTATGAAGCACTTATCTCCGATGCAGCTAATGGTTATATCACAGGAACCTATGCAACAGTTGACGATGCACTTAACTATGTTAAGGAGCAGTCTAACGTAACACTTGGTATTCCTGCTGCTGAGTAAATCAGTGTTTTCTGGTTATCGATAATTTAATCAATAACTGATTGGCACGCATCAGCACAGCGATGTGCTGGTGCGTGTCTTATGAAAAGAAACTAATTATGGGAGGGGGTTATCCATTGAAGAAGCAAAAGACCGTAGAACACGGAAAATACGGCTTAATCTTTGTCGTTCCGTTCTTTCTGGTGTTTGCCGTTTTTCAGTTATATCCGCTACTTTATACCTTCTATAGTTCTTTGATCTATGAGGCAAAGAACGGTCGAAATGTTATTAAGGAAACCGGTTTCGGTAACTTCAAGAATTATGTATTCGGAGACATGGGTGGCGGCGAGATCTGGAAAGCCCTCGCGATTACCGCAGTGCTCTGGATCTTGAACTTCATTCCGCAGATTCTTCTTTCCCTTGTACTTGCAGCATGGTTTACCGATGTTAAGTATAAGCTGAAGGGTACCGGTATCTTTAAAGTTATAATGTATATGCCGAACATTATCACGGCTGCTACTATCGCCGTGTTGTTCTATAGTCTGTTTGATGTAAACGGACCGTTAACACAATTGATGCGAAGTATGGGCTGGGTCGGAAAGAACGGTATACTTCTGTCCGGCTGGGCATCACTTATCATCGTTGCGTTCATTCAGTTCTGGATGTGGTATGGAAATACCATGATCGTGCTTTGTGCAGGTATCCTGGGTATCAACCCGGCACTCTACGAAGCGGCCATGGTGGATGGTGCAAATTCCAAGCAGCAGTTCTTCAAGATCACGCTGCCGCTGCTTAAGCCCATCCTGCAGTATACACTGGTTACATCCGCTATCGGTGGTCTGCAGATGTTTGATATCCCCAGCTTGTTCAACAAGGGTGGCCCGACCGTACCAGTCGGAGGCGGTCAGGTTAACTCCACGACTACGGTAATGATGTTGATCAAGGACTATGTTACTACAGGTACAAAGCAGAACATGGGGCGTGCTGCTGCATACTCCGTTGTGCTTTTCATAGTAACAATGCTTGTCAGCCTTATCTTCTACAAGATAACAGCTGATAAGAATAAAGACGGAAGATAGGGGGTGTAGTATGGATCAAGAAGTAAAAGGCGTAAGCGGCCAGAAGATATTAAGATATGTTATCTGTATCATCCTTTGCTTTATCTCCATTTTTCCGTTCTACATTCTGATCATCAACTCTACACTGAAGTCTTCAGATATTGTTGACGGAATCAAACTGATCCCGGGAGGCCAGTTTATTACCAACTTTAAGGCGTTGCTGGATTCCGGAGCCAAGACCAGTGGAGTGAACGTGCTGCAGGCTATGCTGAACTCTCTTATCGTGACGGTTCCCGCAACTGCCCTGCAGGTATATTTCGGATCACTTACCGCATATGCAGTTACCGCATACAACTTCAAACTTAAGAAGTTCCTGTGGGGCTTCATCTATGCTATCATGATGATCCCGACTCAGGTATCAATCGTAGGTTTCGTTAAGATATGTAACCTTACAGGTATGTTCGGTACCTTCCTTCCTCTGATCATTCCTGCGATAGCAGCTCCGACTACTGTTTACTTCATGAAGCAGTACATGGAGACAGGACTTTCACTGGAGATCGTGGAAGCAGCTCGTATCGATGGATCAGGCGAGTTTGCAACCTTCAACCGGATCGTGCTTCCTCTGTTGAAGCCGGCTATGGCAACCCAGGCTATCTTCGGATTCGTAGGTTCCTGGAACAATCTGTACACTCCGTCCATTATCCTTGCGACAGAGCGTAGCAAGATGACCATGCCCATGTATGTATCCTCACTGAAGGCAAACGATAAGGATCGTGACTGGGGTCTCATCTATTGCGGACTTCTTACAACCGTTATCCCGATCCTGGTAATGTATTTCTTCCTTTCGAAGTACATCATTGCCGGTGTCGCACTCGGTGGTGTAAAGGAGTAATCCGAAAGCAAATAAAGCAATTAAAAGGAGCTGTCGTTGGCAGCTCCTTTTTTTGTAATAATAAGTTTTGGATATTCAGCACCTCACATCTCCGGATGCGAAGCATCCGTCGATGTGGGCGCTGAATAGTTACAAAATGTGCTTTCAAAGATATGCGATTTGTGGTAGAATAGGAAGGATTTTGATTTCAGAAAGAGGTTTATACGAAATGGCGGCAAAGCAACCAAAAAAACAGGAGAAGCCTTCGGAGCGCGAGTGGAGACTCAGGAAGGGCCTGGATGCTTTCGGAAATATGTTCGCGCTTAACGTGTGTTTTGTAATAGCAAGCCTTCCTGTCATAACCATAGGAGCTTCGCTTTCGGCAACCTATGCTATGGCTATACGTCTGCAGGAGGACGAAGAGGAGACAGTAGTTCACGGGTTTATACATGAATTTAAACGAAGCTTTAAGCAGGCTACCCTTGCGTGGCTGCTGGTTCTTGTGGCGACCGCGATCCTTCTGGCCGAGAATATTCTTGTAAATAATACAACTTCACACGGTATCGCAGTATTCTACACCATAGTATTTTATCTTGAACTTCTGCTTCTGGCTCTTGTTCTTGCATTTCTCTTCCCGATGATAGGAAGGTATACCACTACTGTCAAGCTGGCGATCAAGAATTCGCTGCTTTTGTCTGTCGGATATGTATTCAGTGCGATAAAGATCATTGTTGCATGGGTGGCGCCCATAGCCCTTTCGATAATTTATCCGCTAATTTTCATCTATACCTGGTATCTGTGGCTGCTGCTTATTTTCGGAGCCATTATATGGGGCACTTCGCATACCATAAGATACGTTTTCAGGACTAACGAGGATGCGATTGAGAGCGCCAGAGAACAAAAGGAACAGGAAGAAAGAGAGGCTGCTGAGAAAGAAGCGGCGAGGAGGGGCGCCAGGAAGAGAAAACCATCTGCAAAGGTTGCTAAGGACGAAAAAGCAGCGGACGCGGATGAACAAACTGCAGATAAGAATGAAAAAGCAGTGGATAAGAATGAAAGCTCCGCTGATAAAGGTGAAAAAACGGCTGATAAGGGTGTAAAAACCGGGAAAAACGGTGGCGGTGATGCACCTGAAAAGGAGCTGCCTCCCAAGAAGGAGCTTATCGGTGTTGCGGCAAAGGCAAATGTTCTGAAGGGAACCTCAGCTGCGAACAATAATACGATCAGGAAAACCGGAACGGGAACAAATTCCGGATACAGCAGTAAGAGCAGCCAGAACGGAGGCTGGTACCGCGGAGATAAGTACGATAAGAGCAAAAAGAAAAAGAAGAAGAAATAGGCGGATGCTTAAACCGTGACAGCGGGCAGGAGGAGATCGATCCTTCTGCCCGCTAAATAGTTTTAAAGGATTTAGAGTATTTTTAAGATAAAAGGCGTATAAATACTATGGAGTTCAGTTTTTCGTCGGATGTATGAGGTTGATACGGACCTGCGGGAGGTAGTAATGACCATACGTGAGAAGTTTGAAAAGGAAGAACATGAGCGGCTGAGTCCATATGCGTCCTTCAGTGACTGTTCCAGGGGGCGTGATGTGCCTGAGGAGGAGAGTGATATCCGTACCATATTTCAGAGGGACAGGGACAGGATCATTCACAGTAAGTCTTTCAGAAGGCTTAAGCATAAGACCCAGGTATTTCTCTCGCCCTATGGGGATCATTACCGGACAAGGCTCACGCATACTCTGGAGGTGGCTCAGATAGCACGGACAATTGCCAAGGCTGTCCGCGCAAATGAGGAGCTTACGGAGGCCATAGCTTTGGGACATGATCTGGGGCATACGCCCTTCGGACATGCCGGTGAGAGAGCCCTTTCCGAAGTGAGCGGAAGAACATTTAAGCACAGCGAACAGAGCGTCAGGGTAGTGGAACGCCTAGAGAAGAACGGAAAGGGGCTGAACCTCAGCTGGGAGGTGAGGGATGGTTTCAGAAATCACGGCACCTCCAGCAAACCGTCTACGCTGGAAGGGGATATCGTAAGATATTCCGATAAGATCGCATATGTAAATCATGATATTGATGACGGCATCCGTGCGGGGATACTTACGGAGGATATGCTGCCTGAGGAATGTATCCGCATTCTGGGGAGCAGGACCAGCAACAGGATCAATACCATGATACTGGATATAGTGGAACACTCTCAGGACACTCCGAGAGTAGCTATGTCCAAGGAGGTTGAAACGGCCTTTTTTGACCTTAGACGGTTCATGTTTGAGGAACTGTACAGGAATCCTGCCGCAAAGGGGGAGGAAAGAAAGGCTGAAGAGATCATTTCCATGCTCTACGGTTATTATCTGGAGCATCCCGAGGAAATGACAAAGGAGTACGAGGATATGCTGGAGGCGGGGGAGGAGCCCGGGGTTGTTACCTGCGATTACATAGCCGGAATGACCGATAATTATGCAGTACAGAAGTTTCAGGACATATTTCTTCCGAGGGCATGGCAGAGGATATGAGCCGGGAAGGGCTGACTCGGTCATGAGATCTTTCAAATGTCATTCTCAGGATGACGGGGAGGTGATAACATGTATTATGCCCAGGAGGTGATCGACGAGGTGCTGTCCAGAAATGATATTGTGGACGTGATCTCTTCCTACTTGGGAAATCTGAAAAGATCGGGCAGTAATTACACCTGCTGCTGTCCCTTTCACAGTGAAAAAACGCCGTCCTTTTCGGTAAGCAGACAGAAACAGATATTTCACTGCTTCGGCTGCCACGAGGGCGGAAATGTCATAAGCTTTATCATGAAATATGAGCATTACAGCTTTACCGAAGCTCTTAAGATACTGGCTGACCGGGTCGGATATGTTCTTCCGGAGGTTGAGCTTAGTACCGAAGAAAAAAGAGATTTGGACAGGAAGAGCCGTCTTCGTGAGATAAATACTGCGGCTGCGGCATATTTCCATTTTCTCCTTACGAAGACCGAACGGGGGAAAACAGGCTATACATATTTTCGTGAAAAAAGGCGTTTTACCGATGAGACCATAGCAAAGTTTGGGCTGGGATATGCGGATGTTTATGCGGATGATCTGTATAAATACCTTAAGAATAAGGGCTTTCCCGATGAGCTGATGCGGGATGCGGGCCTGGTGGAATTCAGTGAGCGTTACGGCCCGCAGGACAAGTTCTGGAACCGAGTGATGGTACCCATACTTGATCTTCAGGGTAAATGCATAGCCTTCGGAGGTCGTGTGCTGGGTGATGGGAAGCCCAAGTACATGAATACGAAGGAGACGGAGCTTTTTGACAAGAGCAGAAATCTTTTCGCGCTGAATATAGCAAGGCGCAGCAAACGTCGGGGCATGATACTCTGCGAGGGCTATATGGATGTGATAACCCAGCACCAGGAGGGCTTTGACAATGCCATAGCTTCACTGGGAACAGCCTTTACGGAGGGACAGGCGTCGCTGATCAGAAGATATACAAAAGAGGTATATCTTGCCTACGACAGTGATACGGCCGGAAAAACCGCCGCAAAAAAAGCTATCAGGCTGCTGAGATCCATGGGGATGAGCCAGCGGGTTATAGACCTTTCACCCTGCAAGGATCCTGATGAATTCCTGGCCGCATACGGAGCGGAAGCTTATGAGGAAAGGATCCGTGATGCAGTTCCCGGAAGGCTATTCGAGATAAGGGAAATGTCAGTCGGTTACCGCCTTGATGATCCGGAGGAGAAGGCTTCCTTCATACGGCAGGCGGCAGTTTCCATAGCCGGTATAGAAAATGTTGCGGAACGCAGCAGCTACGTGGATACGGTATCACGTGAATACATGCTGGATAAGAATGTGCTGCAGCAGGAGATAACCCGGATCGGTATGATGGGGCTGCAGGACAGGCCGGCGCCGGAATCCGAGGATGAAGCATTTCCGGAGGCGCAGAATCCGCGTCAGACGGAAAGAGCAGCAATAAGACCGCAGCCGGAGCAGGAAACTCAGGAGTTGCTTCTTACCTGGATGGTGAACAGACCCGAGTATTTCGGAAAACTGATGGAGATACTTGAACCGGAGGATTTCAACGGGGATGCAGGAGAGGTGCTGGAGGCGCTTTTAAAGCAGTATCGTGAGGACGGAGTCCTCAGACCTGCGCTGATCATCGGAAGGTATAATGAGGAGGAACAGCATAGCAGAATAGCTACGATGCTGTCCAGTGAATTTCCCTTTGAAGCGGATCAGGCGGCTGAAGAAAAGGCGCTGACCGAGCTGGTGAGAAGGGTTAAGACCGAACGTGAGGATGCCGCGATACGGAGAGGTGAAGGAAGCAGTATCGAGCATGCCCGTAAGAAAAAGGATATTCAAAAAATAAAGATACATTTCTAAGAAAGAGGAAAAACAAAATGGCAACGAAGAAGAAAACAGAGGTTAATGAGACCGGGGTGAATCTGACAGAGGCAGCGGAAACTGCTCCCGCAAAAAAGCCCTCTAAAAAGAAGGCTCCGAAGCAGGAGGAGGCTGCTGAGGAAGCGGTACTGGCTGAAACGGAGGAGCCTGAGGGGAAAAAGGCTGCAGCCAAAAAGTCGCCTAAGAAAAAGAATTCAAAGAAGGGAGAAGCAGTTGAGGAAGAGGCTGATAAGGACAGCTTCGATGATGAGAATTTAAACGACGAAGAAGAGGATGAGTCCAAAGCCCTTGAGGATATGGATGCGGATGAGCTGGAGAAGGAGGCTGACCGTTTCCTTACGGAAGCTGATCCTCTTGAACTGGATGATCTGAATCCGTCCGAAAGAGATGCCCTTTCCGCTCTTGATGATCTTGACTTTGACGGCGACAGTCCTGAGGAAAGAGCGAAGGCAAGAGCCATGATGGAGGATCCGGCCGTTAAGAGTAAGCTTGAGAAGCTGCTGGCCGAGGCAAAGAAGAACAAGAATCTTATCGAGGACAGTGATATCATTGAGGCATTTAAGGATAACAGTGCGATCCTGGCGCCTGACAAGCTGGCTGTGATACTGGATTATTTCGAGAATAACGGCGTCGATGTGCTCACCATTACCGAGGATGACGATATCTCAGATGATGATATCGATCTCTTTGAAGTGGAAGAGGAAGATGTGGATATCGAGCAGATCGATCTCTCCGTACCCGAGGGCGTCAGTATCGAGGATCCGGTAAGAATGTACCTTAAGGAGATCGGTAAGGTCCCGCTTCTTTCTGCAGAGGAAGAGATAGATCTGGCTCAGAGGATAGAGGACGGCGATGAGGAGGCCAAGAAGAAGCTGGCCGAAGCCAACCTGCGTCTGGTAGTAAGTATAGCCAAGAGATATGTGGGCCGCGGCATGCTGTTCCCTGATCTTATCCAGGAGGGAAATCTCGGACTTATCAAGGCAGTTGAGAAGTTTGATTACAGGAAGGGATACAAGTTCTCCACCTATGCAACCTGGTGGATCCGTCAGGCCATTACCAGGGCTATTGCTGATCAGGCGCGAACCATCCGTATCCCCGTACATATGGTTGAGACCATTAACAAACTGATCCGCGTATCACGTCAGCTGCTTCAGGAGCTGGGTCGTGAGCCTACCCCGGAGGAGATCGCAAAGGAGATGGATATCTCCGTAGAGAAGGTACGCGAGATCCTTAAGATATCACAGGAGCCCGTATCACTTGAAACGCCTATCGGTGAAGAGGAAGACAGCCATCTGGGAGATTTCATACAGGATGATAATGTACCTGTTCCCGCTGATGCGGCTGCATTTACATTGTTGAAGGAACAGCTGGTGGAGGTTCTGGGAACCCTTACCGACAGAGAGCAGAAGGTGCTTCGCCTTCGCTTCGGCCTGGATGACGGAAGAGCAAGGACACTTGAGGAGGTCGGAAGAGAATTCAATGTAACACGTGAACGTATCCGGCAGATAGAGGCGAAGGCTTTGCGTAAGCTTCGCCATCCCTCACGCAGCCGGAAGCTGAAGGAATTCCTGGAGTGATGATTATGAAGGAAATGGGAGAACGTTTAACGGCTATCATTGATCTTGTAAAGCCGGACCAGAAGGTTGCCGACATAGGCTGTGACCATGCCTATGTCAGCATTGAACTCGCAAAAAAGAAGAACTGCAGTGTTATCGCTGTCGATATCAAGGAGGGACCTCTGGGGATCGCAAAGGAGAATATCCGTGCTGCCGGGCTTGAAGACCGTATAGAGACACGGCTGTCCGACGGTATGACGGAGTTGAAAAAGGGTGAAGCCGATGCGCTGGTAATAGCGGGAATAGGCGGACATCTGATCATAGACATTCTCAAGGCCGGCCAGGATAAGCTTCGTCCCGGCATGCAGCTGGTGCTGTCTCCCCAGTCGGATCTGAGACTTGTACGTTACGAGCTCAGAAAGCTGAACTGCTTTATTGAAAAGGAGGTGGTCCTCCGGGACAGTGATAAATGGTACTTTGTACTCAGCTGTCAGGTTGGCATGTCTCTCTTCCAACCGGTTTCCGAAGAGGAGGCCAAGAAGGACATGATGTACGGAAAGTATCTTCCGGAGCATCCCACCGATGTATTCAGAGAATACATGAAATGGGAGGAGCAGGGACTAGAGGATCTGATCACCAGTCTGTCCAAACAGAAAACTCCGGCAGCGCGTGCAAGACAGGGCGCACTGAAAAAGCAGCTTGAGGAAAACAGACTTATACAGGAGAGGATTGGATGAAGGAAATCACAGTAACTATAAGTGATGGAGGGAAGAAGGAATCGGTTACGGTTGATGTGGGGACATCACTGGCCGAGATAGTAAAAAAAGCCTTTCCCGATACCGCCGGATCCGGAATATACGCGGCGGGAAAACAGGGAAAGAAGCTGGTGGAGCTTGGAAGGAAGATATTTAAGAACGGTGAGTATTCCCTGGTGACCGTTGAGGACCCCATAGGCTATGACATGTATAAAAGAAGCCTTGTGCTTCTTCTTCTCAGAGCCGCGGCAGATGTATTCAGCGAATGCAGGATTGAAATGGGTTATTGTCTTAGATCGGCTTTTTTCTTCTTTGTAAGGGATAAGAACGATAAAATATATGTTCCGAAGAAGGAGGAGCTGGCGGCTCTCAGGGATACCATGATGGAGCTTGCCGCTAAAGGTATTCCTATTGAGAAGAAGACGGTTACCACCCAGTCTGCCATAGAAATGTTCCGCGATCTGGGCATGGAACAGAAGGCAAAGCTCTTCCGTTACCGAAGAGCCAGCAGGGTAAATCTTTACTGCCTGGCAGGATATGAAGACTATTTCTACGGATATATGTTCCCGTCAACGGAAGGTCTGAACCGTTTTGCACTGGCAGGCTACGGAGACGGCATAGCGCTTATGGCTTTAAACAGGATTAATTCGGAGGCTCCGAAGGAGGTGACGCTTCTTCCCGCATCTACAGACCGTCTGTATGCAAAGCTCCTGGAGGCTGAGGACTGGGGCAGGCAGATGGGTATCCGCGGCGTGGGAGAGCTGAACGGTGAGATATGCAGGGGTAATCTGAACGGGCTTATCCAGGTGCAGGAAGCGCTTATGGAGAAGCAGATTGCAGATATTGCAGAGGAGATCCACAGACTAGGGAGAAAGCTGGTGCTTATCGCGGGACCTTCGTCTTCGGGTAAGACAACATTTTCCAACAGACTGTCTGTACAGCTGAAGACCCACGGCATGAATCCGCACCCCATTGCCATGGATAATTATTTCAAGGACCGCAAGGATACGCCGAAGGATGAAAACGGCAAGTACGATTTCGAGTCCATCGGAGCCATGGATCTGGAGCTGTTCAATAAGGATATGGAGCTTCTGCTGGCCGGTGAAGAAGTTGACATGCCAAAGTTTGATTTCACACTGGGCGAAAAGAAATTCGGAGTTAAGAAGCTGAAGCTGAAACCGGATGACGTGCTTGTGGTTGAGGGTATCCATGCCCTGAATCCGGCATCAACATCGGCGCTGCCTTCAGATTCATGTTATAAGATATATATAAGCGCGCTGACACAGCTTCATCTGGATGAACATAACCGTATATCCAATACGGATACAAGACTTTTGAGACGTATCGTACGTGATGCCAGGACCAGAGGAAATGATGCGGCCAAGTCAATAAGCATGTGGGAGTCGGTCAGAAACGGTGAAGAGAAGAATATATTCCCGTTCCAGGGTGAGGCGGATATCATGTTCAATTCCGCGTTGATCTATGAGCTCCCTGCGCTTAAGCTGTATGCTGAGCCGCTGCTTTTCATGGTACCTGAGGATTCTGAGGAGTATTATGAGGCGAAGAGACTGCTGAAATTCCTGGAGTATTTCCTTGCGATAGATCCGACCACGATACCGGCGAATTCACTGATGAGGGAATTCATCGGCGGCGGATGCTTTGAGATTTAGATTAAGACCGAGCAGAACGATAAGCCGGGTTATGTCGTTGGGTGATCATCTATCTAGGCCATATGTTACCATATGGCTCGAGCAACCTACCAGTGGCACGGCGGGCAGCCGTATAGCCAGCATTTGGTCTTGCTTCGGATGGGGTTTACAGAGCCTGCCCTGTTACCAGTGCAGCGGTGAGCTCTTACCTCGCCATTTCACCCTTACCG
>ONWK01000261.1 GCA_900321505.1 uncultured Eubacteriales bacterium | reverse complement strand
GTTATTTCTCTTGATGGCCGAAGCCGCAAGGTCGCCGATGACCGCCGGCACCGCACCTATCATGCCGATAAGTCCGAACCACAGCGGTGCGCAGGAAAGCTCCCTTACGTTTGCATTGAAAATGATACCGAAAATGGCTCCGAGTATACCGGCTCCGACTATGCCTCCGATAAGTCCCTCGATACTCTTCTTGGGACTGAGTACAGGGCTCATCTTATGCTTTCCTATCAGACGCCCCGTAGCATATGCCAGAGTGTCATTTCCCCAGGCACACAGGAACACAAGGATCACAAGGATCCCTCCGTCCCTGACATCCCTGAGACGGTAAACATAGGAAAGGCAGACGCTTATGTAGTAGAACGAAAGGAAGGCTGCCATGGCATCCTTATCCTTATATTTTGAAAATCCTATTACATAAACAGCCAGTATCACCAGAAGATAGATGACCATTACCGGCATCAGCAGATCCTCACGGTCGATAAAGAGCATCAGATAAAAAATGACCGTTGCCAGGTAGGCAAAACCTGCCATTACAGATTTCTCCAGCTTGTATACCCTGAGAAGTTCAAATATGCCTATCAGTGAGAGCAGACACATCGACCAGCATGTAAGCCAGCCTCCCACCCACAGTATACCAATAAAAAGAACTACTAAAACACATCCGCTTGCCAGTCTGGTCCAAAACATAATACTTTCAAAACTCCGATCAACATTTCTTTTGTCTGCAGTAATCCCGCAGCCTACTTTGCGCCGCCGTATCTCCGGTCGCGATCGCTATAATACTTAATTGCCTTGATGAATTCATTCCTGTTCATATCCGGCCAGAGCACATCCGTGAAATAAAACTCCGCATAAGCCAGCTGCCAAAGCAGATAATTCGAGATCCTTTCCTCCCCGCTGGTGCGGATCAGAAGATCCGGATCGGGAATATCCCAGGTGTCAAGATTCCCGGAGATGTACTCCTCCGTGATATCTTCTTCTGTGATCTCTCCCGCCTTCACCTTGCCTGCGATCTTAGCCACCATGCGCCGGATCTCATCGCGTCCGCCGTAATTTATGGCAATATTAAACTGGAGTCCGGTCATGGGCGCGGTCTTTTCCTCGATGTTCCGGATCATATCCTGAATATCCTGCGGTATCGCGGTCTTGTCACCGATAATACGTATGCGCATGTTATTCTTGATGCCGCGCTCTGCAAGATCCTTCATATAGGTGCGGAACAGATCCATGATCCCTGCCACTTCATCAGCGGATCTTTTCCAGTTTTCCGTTGAGAAAGCATAGACAGTGAAATATTTCACCCCCAGATCCCATACCTCCTCGCAGCACCGCTCCAGCGTTTTTGCCCCTGCTCTGTGTCCCATGACACGCGGCATAAGGCGTTTCTTCGCCCAGCGTCCGTTTCCGTCCATAATGACCGCCATATGCTGCGGTACGTCATAGACCACTCCGTCGATTTCTTTCTTCATAAATGTACCCCATTCAATCTCAGGATCTTATGCGATTAAACTGTCATGATATCCTTGGTCTTTGCTTCAACGAGCTTATCGATCTTCTCACAGTACTTGTCGGTAGCCTTCTGGATCTTCTCTTCCTCGATCTTCTGCTCATCCTCGGAAAGCTCTCCTGCCTTGTTTGCCTTCTTAGCGGCATCATTTGCATCCCTGCGAATATTACGGACGCCAACCTTTGCAGCCTCGCCCTTCTTCTTTATATCCTTGGCCAGCTCCTTACGGCGGTCCTCTGTAAGCTCAGGGAATCTCAGGATAACATTCTTTCCGTCATTGCTGGGATTAAGGCCCAGATCGGAAGCCTGGATAGCCTTCTCGATCTCCTTGACCATCTTGGGCTCCCAGGGGCTGATCATAAGCGTACGCGCATCCGGAACGGTAATATTTGCCACGCCCTGCATGCCCGTGGGTGTTCCGTAATAATCCACCTTAAGCTTGTCAAGGATGTGCGGATTGGCACGGCCTGCACGGATCGTACCGAATTCGGAATCAAGGTTGTCCAGCGTCTTCTGCATCTTCTCTTCGTAGTCTATCATGGTTTTTCCTCCCAAAAAAATTATAGTTTATTACCGATAATTATTTTTCATCACTCTGAACGCAGCGGAGAATTCCTTTACTGAGTCTGTCCGGCTGTAATGGTTGTTCCGGTAAATTTACCGCAGACCGCATTCACTATACTGTTCTCCTCTGCAAGTCCGAACAGCAGCATCGGCATATTATTCTCCATCGCCAGTACCGCTGATGCCAGGTCGATAACTCCCAGCTTCTTATCAACGATCTCCTGCATGGTCATCTTCTCGATCTTCTTTGCCTCCGGATCCTTCTTGGGATCTGCGGTATATACACCGTCAATGGCCTTTGCCGCAAGTATTGCATCGGCATTAACCTCTATGGCTCTGAGCACCACGGCCATATCCGTTGAAAAGTACGGATGTCCGGTGCCTCCCGCAAAGAATACCACATGTCCCTTCTCCAGGTATTTCACTGCCTTATCCCTTACAAACTGCTCAGTCATATTTGCGATGGGAAGCGGTGTCATGACATGACATTTGATCCCCTCCTGTCTGAACATGTCTGCAGTATAAATGCAGTTCATAACCGTGGCAAGCATTCCGATCTGGTCAGCCTTTACCCTGTCCATGCCTTCCGAGGTCCGGCCTCTCCAGAAATTGCCGCCGCCTATGACGATGGCTGTCTGGATGCCCTTCTTCTGTATCTCGGCAACCTGCTTTGCCACACCCCTTACCGTTTCCTCCGAGAAGCCCCGTCCGCTTTCGCCTGCAAGGGCCTCACCGGACAGCTTCAGAACGATCCTTTTAAGCTTCATACCCTCTCCTTATCTGTTCTTACGATTTTGATGGTTTTTGCCTTTATTGTTATTACGGTTTCTGTTATTGTTCTGTCCCTTTTCTTCCATGGACTGTTCGGCGGCTTCCTCTGCCGTAACCTCAGTCACTTCGGCATCTGAAGACTCTGCAGACTCCCCGGTTTCCTCTGCAGCTTCAACTGTAGCCTCTGCGGTACTTTCCTCTTCTGCTTCACCTTCTGCAGTTTCCTCAGCTTCAGCCTTCTCAGCCGGAGCTTCAGTCTTTTCTTCAGTCTCCGTCTTCCTCATTGCATCCGGAAAATACTTCTTAACGTCCACATCCAGATATGCCTGTGAGCAGAAGCCCTCAATGATGGCGCCGTTATTGATCTGAACTGATTTGGACTTGATATTTCCCACGATCACGGCTGATGAATCCACGATCACCGGCCCGTTAACATCGATATCACCCTGAACGGCTCCGGCGATAACAGCTGATGTACCGAAGATATTTCCGAGGATCACTGTTCCGATGCCCACCTTAATGTCGCCGTCCGCACGGACCTCACCCTCTATCCTCGCCTGATTAGCATACAGCTCTCCGGCCTTAACATTTCCGTGAATGATTCCGCCTGCTATCAGCTTGCCTCCGCAGGTTACGGTTCCCGTAACCTCACCGATAAGATCGATATCTCCTTCAGTCTCTATATCACCACGGATCTTTGTCTTTGCGGTGATATACGTACAATCAGCAGCAAGTCCGGAGATCGGATCATCCAGTCCTGCAACACGTTCCAGCTCAGCCATATATTCCTTCTTCCTTTCCTTAGCTTCCAGTTCTTCCATCTCATGAGAGAGCATTTCTTCATCAGCAGTTGAGTCTTCCGTCTCAGCTGCTTCAGCCTGTTCTTCTATAGCAGTTTCTTCAGTCTGCTCCTCTGAAGCAGCCCCGGCATCTTCTGCCTCATCTCCTGTCACATCAGCAGCTGCTTCATCAGCCTCTTCATCTGCTGTATCATACTCTTCGGCTGTCATGGATTCTTCATCGGAAGCAGCTTCCTCCACAGCATCAGACTCATAAGCTTCTTCATATTCTTCATTCACAGACTGATCTTCCGCAGCCTCAGCCTCTTCATAGGATCCGTTGTAGGACTCCTCATACTCCGGCGTTCCGGCATCCTGCACATATTCCTGAGCATCTTCCGGTCCGGTCTGAAGTGCAGTATCAGCATACTGTTCCGCCGAAAGCTCTTCCTCCGGATATGCTTCTTCATATCCGGCATATTCTCCGGCATCGTCAGGCATGCTGTCTATCTCATCATCCAGCGCCTGACCTATCTGCTCGGTGGAAGCTCTCAGCTCTTCACGCATGCGGTCCGCTTCCTCCTTCAGGATCGCTTCGGATACGGCAGCTTTAACATCCTTCGGCTCCTGCCTCTCATATTCGGCAAGCTCCTCTTCTTCATCATAGGCATCGTAATCATAATCATAGTCATAATCATACTCCGCCTCTTCCTTATTCTTCTGTTTTTTTGACGCTTTCCCCTCAGATTCCGGTAAAAGCTCATTTACCGCCTGTGCGAAATCACGTCTGAAATTTTTAAGTATTCCCATATTCGAAAGCTCCTCAGACTTATAATTAGGGGTTATATTACAGCCGCCCCCGGCCGCACACTAAAGTTAACGAAAACTTATAACAGTATAACACAATGAAAAACGGATGGAAAGAAAAGATTGTCTCCGGCCCTCATTCTGTCAGAATTATGTCATTCCTGTAAACATCATATCTTTTTTTATTTTACATAATGTTTTATTTGCGTTAATACTTTGTTCATATTTCGGGTTTATTATAAGACCATAGTTTTTTCAAACTCTCTCTCACCTTATTTTTGATCTATATATCCAAAGCACCCGGTAATGGCCGGGTGCTTTTACATTGTATTTTTTTATCTTTTAATCTCCTGTAATATACTTATACTTCACCGCTTCATACTCCTTCACGATCGTCTGATCCGGTTTACGCGTCAGTATCGCGGTAAGCCATGCCGCAAGAAATCCGAAAGCCATAGCCGGAAGCGTTGCATGGATCCCCGTCATATCCTTCAATGCCGCATTTTCTCCGTTCATTGTAAATACCTTTACGAACTCCCAGAACACAGCCACTGAGGCCCCCCCGAAAAAGCCGGCCAGTGTACCAGCCGCATTCATCCTGCTGCAATGCAGCGATAATAAGAGCGCCGGCGCAAGTCCGCAGGCAACGATTATCAGCATTTCCCGAAGATCCGCGTATATATCCTGCCTTGAATGATAGGCCAGAAAACCAACTATCAGTTCAAGGAAAAGCGCGATGAGCTCCAGGCTCCAGTCTTTCCGGAAGCTTTCATCGACCTTTTTTTTCTTCTTCCCGGCTCTGTATTTTTGGATCATTTCCGTAATAACCAGAAAGAAATCATCACGCATTATCTGTGTCACCTGAAGTATGCAGGAATGGAACACATCAAATACAACCAGCGTTGCCGTCACTATAAAGATAATGCATGCGGAATAGAATACAAACCCGCTTGTGGGAACCTCCACCACTATCTGCCGGAAAAATTCCTTAATACTGTCAATTTTGGCCGGATAAAGGGCCGCGCGGAGCATTCCCCCGGCAAAAATTGAACAGAAAGGCGCGATAAGGCAGAACATGATCGCCCAACGTCGCGAAGTATGCACCGTCTTTCCGTTTTCAGCCTGCTGGAACCTCTGGAGAACCAGGGGATTTCCCAGGATCAGAAAGCCGTAGCTGATCATGGATATATGATCAGCTACACTGATCTGCTTACCGGATATATACTCAATATTTACATATTCGCTTACGGAACCGGATGCCCAGCTGTGAAAAATGTTCTTCAGAACACCCTCTCCGCCCAGGAAACGAAGCACGGCCAGATTTATCGTAACAAGAGCCAGCAGCGTCACTATTGCGATCCACCTGTCTGCAAGGCGCAGGCCTCCCCGTCCCAGCAGAAGGATCAGCAGAAATGAGAGCAGCAAAAGCCCTGCCTCCACATATCCCGCGGGAATCCCGAAGATATATTCAGCAAAATCTCCCATCCCGTGAAGCAGCGCACTGGCTGCCGTAATGAGCAGTATTGAAAAGATCACCGCAAAAATGATCCGCATTACCGGATTCTTTTCCCTGTATCTTCTGCTGAAAAAGCCCGGAAGCGTGACCACACCGTCCTGCTGAATGGAAAAGCGCATCAGCCTGTAGGAAAAAAACTGCCACAGCAGCAGCACCCCTCCGTAACAGCCCAGAGCAATCCACGCCCTGCCTGCGCCCTCCTTATAGATCATCCACGGAAGAAAGATAACAAGAAGAACACCCACGGCAGATAAGCTCACCGAGCTTCCCAGACCGTGCATGGTCTTCTTTTTTGTTTTTATAACGGGTTTCTTCATCGTATGATCCCCTCAGGGCTTAAATTAATCTTTTGTTTCCATCAGAAGGAGTTTTCCCTCCGTGAAAGATATCTTTCCGGTATCATCAGTGATCTCGTTGCTTATTCCCAGACTGCTGACAAATGCCAGTTCTCCGCCGTCCATACCATAGCGGAAGCCCTTCAGCGTCAGTCCACTGACAGGTCCGTCAAACGGGATAAGCGATATATATCTGCCATACTGCGACCTTCTTTCGATCACGGTATCACCGGATATCAGCCTTATACGGTTACACGGATCCACGATCATCGCCGGGATCCCCGCTTCCTCCGCTGCAGCTAGAAGTCTTATATTCGCTATGGTATGGTCCAGCCTGCTTCCGGATGCACCGTACAGCCGTATTTCCTCTGCTCCCATGGAAACCGCCAGTCTTATGGCCGCCTCCGTATCCGTATCGTCCTTGACCGGGTTCAACACGGTTTTTTCCGGAAATGCATCAAGTATTTTTTCTTTTTCTCCGGGAGTTACGGAATCAAAATCACCTGTCACATGCTGTGGTGTATAACCTGCCTGAAGCAGCCTTAAAGTTCCGGAATCAATTCCCATACACGCCCATTTCCCGGACTCTTTTTCAAATATTTCATCCAGCTCCCGCTTCAGCCATTGGGAGTCACAGCTGCCTCCCGCCACCAGGATCCATTTCATTTACGATCCCTCCGAAATAGTGTCCCGAAACCTTTTCACCATAGCGGGAATGTCATGTCCGAAGATGGCCGAGCCCGCGACTATCACATCCGTGCCCGCAGCCAGCACCTCCTCCAGATTGGAGAGCTTTACCCCTCCGTCGATCTCGATATCATATGACAGTCCCGACTGTTCTCTTATCTCAACCAGCTCTCTTATCTTATCAAGGGTTTCAGGGATCAGGCTCTGACCGCCGTAACCCGGATACACACTCATCACCAGCACCTGGTCCAGCATCGGAAGTACCGGTGTGATCGCCGATACGGGAGTATCGGGGCTTACAGCCGCGCCGGTCTTTATTCCTGCGGACGCTATCTCCCGCAGCGTCGTTTTAAGATCCTTCACCGCCTCCGCATGCACTGTAAGTATATCCGCACCGCATTCAGCATAATCCTTAAGGAATCTTACCGGTTCTGTCACCATCAGATGAACATCCATGATGCAGTCCGGTATTATTTTACGGACCACCTTTATTACCGGAGGCCCGAAGGAAATATTGGGCACAAAATGCCCGTCCATCACATCCACATGTATATAATCCGCTCCCGCATCGACCGCCAGCCTGAGATCCTTTTCAAGATGTCCGAAATCCGCACTCAGCATGGAGGGCGCCAGTTTACGTTTCATTTTTTTATCCTCTTTCCTTGTATCAGTACTTCCGTCTGCTCCGGATCTCTTCCATCATACCGCAGTAGCTCTCATATCTTGACTTCTCAATCTCTCCGCCGGCAAGAGCCTGTTTTACGCCGCAGTCCGGTTCCGCCATATGCCGGCAGGACGAAAACCTGCACTCTCCGAGATACTGCGTAAACTCAGGGAACCCGTACACCAGCATCTCTTCATCCATCTCCTCCGGCAGCTCCACCGAAGAGAAGCCCGGTGTATCGCAGAGATAAGTATTATCTCCCACATAAAGCAGCTCCGAATGGCGGGTCGTGTTTTTTCCTCTTCCTATCTTTTCGCTTATCTCGCCGGTCTGCATCTGTTCCTTCGAAAAAAGCGCGTTCAGCAGTGATGATTTTCCGACTCCGGAAGGACCGGAAAGAACCGAGGTCTTTCCCAGAAGCCGCTCTCTCAGCTGTTCCACTCCCTCACCGGTCTTTGCGGAAGTGAGGATCACATTAAAACCCGCATGGGTATAAATGCTCTGCAGCTCATTTCCCCTGTTCCTGTCCTGATCTATCTTGTTCAGGACCAGTGTTACAGGCATTTCCTGCCACAGCATCCCCGTAAGGTATCTGTCCATCAGTCCGAAATGCGGTTCAGGTCTGGATACTGCAAAAATGACAATCGCCTGGTCAGTATTTACAACCGCCGGGCGACGAAGTATGGCACGACGCGGCAAAATCGAGATCACACTGCCGGTTCTCTTTTCGGCATCCTGGATCTCGATTTCACAGTCATCCCCAACTGAGGGACGGATCCCTTCCTTCCGGAAGAGACCCCGTGCCCTTGTTTCATATATGATTCCATCTTCGGCGGCTACATAGTAGAACCCGCCGATACCTTTAATGATCTTCCCAATCACTCCGGCTCCCCCGTTCTCTACTCTGGTGTAAAGGTGATGGTCAGAGTGTTGCGATAATATGCAGTAACATCAGCTCCGCTGTCATCCGTTACCGTAACCGTCACGGTTCCGTCTGAGGATGTAAGTCCCGTTACCTTTCCGGAAATGCTGATGCTTGCCTTGTCGGCAGATGCTACGTCCAGTGACGCAACCTGATGGCTTCCGCTGCCGTCCGTGATATAGGCAACTGCCGTTACTCCCATATCGGTCTCAAGGAAGTCCGGATCGGAAGCTGTAATACTTCCCGAAATACTTCCCGTATAGGTAATGATCTGAGGTCCGTCACTTACAACAATATCAACCTTCGTGCCTTCCTCAACCTCACTTCCGGTGGCGATACTCTGGCGGATAACGATACCCTTTTCGGAATCGCTGTGTTCATGGGTTACAGTACCAACAGAAAGCTTTACAGCCTCGAGAGAAGTAGTCGCAGCAGACTCACTGATACCTGTAACCTTCGGAACCTCAACCTTCTTGATCTCCGAACCGTTGCTGACTACAAGTATTACCTTGCTGCCTTTATCAGCTTCCATATTCTTCTCGGGATTGGTGCGGATTATCTTATCCTTCTCAACCGTATCGCTGAATTCAAAGGCATGATTTACAACAAAACCTGCTTCCTCGATGACCTTGGAAGCCTGCTCATCCGTATACCCTGAAACATCGGGAACAATAGCCTTCTCGGCACCCAGAGATACGGTCAGAACGATCTCCGTAGACTCGGGAAGCTTCTCTCCCTTTTTATGATTTGCCGAAATGACATATTCAGCCGGTTTCTTATCATCGTAGGCTGTCTCGATCTTTATGTTCATGAAGCCCTGATCCTTAAGTGATTTCTCAGCAGCCAGCTGGGTATAGCCCTCTACCTCGATCATTTCAAGGACCTTTTCCTCTGATACCGCGGTATCAGAAGCAGTTGAGCTTCCTACAGCCGAATTACTCTCAGTTATCGAGACTGTAGTACTGTCACTCGAGCCTCCGAACTTGAACCAGCCCATAACATTTCCGACAATGATAAGTATGATCGCCGCAACTATGACTGCAGCAGCTATACCGCCTATCATAACCGCCTTGGCAAGCTTCGGATCCACATCCTCGTCCTCTTCACGGCGGCGGCGTCTTTCATATATTTCATCATCGTAATAATCATCGTCATCGTCAGGCACGCGCTTTATGGAGCTCAGCCTGCCGCTTCTTCCTCTTCCTGACCGTTCATCGGGATAATCGTACTCATCCTCATAGCCGTAATCATCATATTCATCATCAGCTTCATTTATAAGCTCATTCAGCCTCTGTCTGTCCGGACGCACCTCGGAGGTAACCCTCTCCCTCTGTCCGTTACGCACCTCTGCCTGTATCTTCTGCATTTCCTGGTTTGTAAACTGCTGGGTAGGTGCATCAGGCACCTTCTGGGGAGCCACGATGATATCAATATTCGGATTGGCCTTAACCCGGTTTAGGTCCGCGATCAATGCCGCTGCCGTAAGATATCTTCTCTCCGGCTTCTTCTGGGTGGCCTTCATGATCACCTTTTCGAAGCTTGAATATATATCGGGGAAATATTCCCTCGGCGGGATTATTTCATTCTGAATATGCATCAGCGCGATGGCAACATTTGTATCTCCTTCAAAGGGCACGCGTCCGGTTACCATTTCATACATGGTGATACCGAGAGAATAGATATCGCTTCTCTCATCACTGTAGCCTCCCCTTGCCTGCTCGGGAGAAATGTAGTGCACAGAACCCATTCCCGCAGTAGACATGGTATTTGATGTTGCAGCCTTTGCGATACCGAAATCCGTCACCTTAAGATTTCCGTTCTTGGATACAATGATATTCTGGGGCTTGATATCACGATGGATAACATGATGCTCATGAGCCGCTTCCACACCCGAAGCGATCTGAATGGAGAAGTCCAGTGCCTGATCCATGGACAGTCTTCCGTTCAGATTGATATATTCCTTCAGCGTGATGCCCTCAACAAGTTCCATCACTATGAAATATCTTCCGTTATCTTCGCTTACATCATAAACGCTTACAATGTTCGGATGTGTAAGGCCTGCCGAAGCCTGAGCCTCCACCTTGAACTTTGTCACAAAATTGGCATCGTTCGAGTAATCGCTCTTAAGGACCTTAATAGCTACGTAACGCTTAAGCCGCTCGTCCTTTGCCCTGTAAACGGTAGACATCCCGCCCGTTCCGACGACATCGATTATCTCGTATCGCTCATCTAGTATTGTTCCCGGTTTTAACATTACTTACTCCCTCTTTAACTGCTAGACTGCAATGACTACAGCGGAAATGTTGTCATTCCCCCCATAGTAATTCGCTCTTTCCACAAGAGCGTCCACAGCCTCCCTCACGTCCTCATTCTCCCGGACGATATCCCTCAGTTCATCATTTTCCACCATATTGGAAAGTCCGTCTGAACACATCAGGATACGGTCTCCGGGTGAGAGGCCGATCTCAAAGAAATCCGGAAGCGCTTCATCCCGCGAACCCATGGCCCGGGTAATGATGTTCTTCTCCGGATGATTCCTGCCCTTATTACGCTCCAGCTGACCGCTTCTTATCAGTTCTTCCACAAGGGAATGATCCATGGTGATCTGCCTGATATCATCATTGATAAGATACAGCCTGCTGTCTCCTATATTTCCGCAGATAAGACGCATTCCGTCGATCACGCCGATAACCATGGTGGTGCCCATGCCCCCCTTGGCAGCATCCTTCTCCGCTTCCCTGTATACTTCATTATTTGCGCTTATTATAGCACGACGAATGAGCGATATGGGATTCCTGACTGTGGACTTTTTCACAAAATCCACCACCATCTGGATCGCATACCGCGAAGCAAAATCTCCGGCCGCATGTCCGCCCATGCCGTCGGCTACTATATATAGATTCGGAAGGGAGCCTACGGGATCATCACTGACAAAAATATTGTCCTGATTATTTTCCCGATGCTTTCCCACATCGGTTCTTCCGTATGAAGTCAATGCTCTATCTCCTGTTCCTTTATATCTTCTCTGTTATAACCCAGTCTTAGCTGTCCGCATGCGGCATCGATATCGCTGCCCATACTCCTTCTAATAGTAACATTTATCCCGTTTTTTTCAAGTATATTTTTAAATTTTAGAACCGACTCCCTGTCACTGCGTCTGAAATCCCGCTCCTTTATTGGGTTTACGGGTATCAGATTTACATGAAAATGTTCCTTTTTCAGCAGCTTCGACAGCCGTTCTGCATGCATTTCACTGTCATTCACCCCTGCTACAAGGCTGTATTCGCAGGTGATCCTCCTGTGGGTCATTTCAAAATAGTACCTGCAGGCGGAAAGGGTTTCCTCAAGAGTATAGCGTTTTGCTATGGGCATAAGCTTCCTTCTGTCCTCATCCGAGGATGCGTGTAGTGAAAGCGCAAATGTTATGGGCAGCTTCTCCTCCGCAAGCTTCCGGATCTCAGGTACCAGGCCGCAGCTGGATACCGTTATATTCCTGAGACTCAGCTGATAGCCCTCCGGTGCGGAAATGAGACGCAGAAAGCGTATGAGATTATCATAATTATCCAAAGGTTCGCCGGTTCCCATAACCACCACATTATCCACACGTTCACCGGTAAGACGTACAGCTTCATATACCTGGGAAAGCATTTCTCCAGGTGTAAGATGCCTCACCAGCCCGCCGATGGTGGATGCACAGAAGCTGCAGCCCATCCTGCAGCCCGCCTGTGAGGATATGCAGAGGGAATGTCCGTGATGATAAGGCATGAACACCGTCTCTATGGCCTGTCCGTCCTGCAGCCCGAAGAGGAATTTGATGGTTCCGTCCTTCTTTGAGGTCTGTCTTCTGATCTCCGTAAGGCCGTAAAGCCCCTTCTGAAGCTCCGCGCGCAGTCCCGCCGGAAGATTCGTCATCTCCTCCGGATCCCGGACCAGCTTTTTATGCAGCCATTCAAAGACCTGCTTTGCACGGAAGGCCGGCTGCCCGGTCTCCTTCATATATTCGGTTAGCTCATTGCTGTTCATGGAGAGGATATCCGGGTTCATTTTCTTACTCCTTTACCATCCTGCAATAATAAAAACCATCGCATGGATCAATGCCCTGCAGCAGCTGTTTTTCTTCACTCTTTATAAATTCCGGGTGTTTTCCCAGAAATCTCCCGGCCTGCAGTCCGTTCTCTTCAGGAAGAAGCGTACAGGTGGAAAAGAGCAATATTCCTCCCGGCCGGACAGCCTTTGCCGCCGCTTCCAGAATTCTGCCGGATAGCTGCACCAGTTCATCCACTCCCTCCGGCGTGATATGATATTTGATATCGTTTTTCCGGCCCATGACTCCGAGACCGGAGCAAGGTACGTCCGCGATCACAATATCATAAGCCTCTTTATCTTCGGGAACAGCCTCTGACGCATCGTGTGCTTCAACTGCCAGATTCAGTCCAAGACGTTCCGCATTTTCCCGGATCAGTTCGGTTTTCTCCTCAGTCAGATCCCGCGCGGTTACAACAGCTCCACGCTCAGCCAGCATGGTAGACTTTCCTCCCGGAGCTGCACAGAGAGAAATGATCTTCTTTCCGCTCACCTCTCCCAACGTACTCATTGCATACTGGGAGCTCTCATCCTGCACAAAGAAAAGCCCCTCTCTGAAGCCCGGCAGCTTCCGTACAAAATCAACTCCGGTGATCCTGAGTGCATCCGGGGCCAGCAGGCCCTCTTCCACCGAAAGCCCCTCTTTAATAAGCCTTTCCTTAAGCTCCTCCTTCGCGGTCTTCGCTCTGTTCACACGGATCGTAAGCGGGCGCTCCGAAAAGCCGGCAGCCAGAATACGCTCCGCACTGTCCTCTCCGTAAGCCCTGATCAGCCTGTCGCATATCCACTCAGGAGTGGAGTATTTCAAAGAAAGGGACGCATTGCGGACACTGTCCACCGTTCCGTCCTCTATTCCCCTCTGTACGCTGCGCAGAATGCCATTTACCACACCGGTCATATTTTCCAGATGATGTGCCCTCATCAGTCTTCCCGCTTCCGAAAGCACCGCCCGGTCCGGCACACCGTCCATATACAGCATCTGATATACTGACATCCGCAGGATCACTCTCACAGGAGGCTTCTGCTTATCCGTTTTCTTCTTCGCATAGTGATCGATCACCGCATCGATCTGCAGCCGGTACTCCGTGGTTCCCTCCACCAGGCGTGTTATGAAAGCCCGGTTTTCCTTCTCCGTAAACTGCAGCTTCCGAAGCCCGTCCTGCAGGGCGCCGGAAGACATACGGCCGGTGCGATCCATATCCAGAAGGATCTCCATCGCCGCATCCCGCGGATCATTTTTCTTTTGTTTCTTACTCTGCTCCATCATCAGTATTTTCCGTTTTCCATCCCTTCTCGGATACGGTTTTCAATCTTCTCCACATTTTTCTCCTGCAGATAGTATCCGGAAAGCTTCCGTTTGTGGTACTCTGCGACTGTTCCCTTTGTTTTTGTTTCCAAAAGACTCGTAAACTTCCTCATCATTCAGAACATCCGAGGCGAGGATCAGCCACCATCATAACCCTGTTTTTTTCCTGTTCCTTTGTTCCCCCGCTCTGACTGCTTGTTTTCTATTAAGATACAATTATTCTATCTGTTTCTTTTTCACAAGTCAACAATGACAAAAACGGTCATACACCGTACCGAATGCATAACCGTTTTATCTGTCATCATAATATCGTACTATTATGTTCACTCTCCCAGCCGCATTCCCGCAGTAAGGTGATTTCCGTTCAGGAAGGCGGCGGTGTCCATGGGTTTCTTACCCTCAGGCTGAAGTGTCTTTATCTTCAGGCCGTCACAGCCGCATGCAACCGTAAGGCTTTTCTTCGTTATCTCTGTGAATTCTCCGGGTTCACCGGAGGCTTCCGTCACGTCGGCAGAAAGTATCTTCAGCTTCTTTCCGTCAAGATAAGTAAAAGTTCCGGGCCACGGTGTCAGAGCCCGGATCGTTCTTTCAAGCTCCTGCGCCGGCAGGCTGAAATCCAGCAGCCCCATTTCCTTATCAAGCTTAGCTGCATAGGTCGCAGCCGAATCATCCTGCGGAACCGGAGTTACAGTACCCTGCTGAAGCTTGTCCATAGTTGAAATGATCAGCTCAGCACCGAGCTCAGCCAGCTTATCCGTAAGGCTCTCTCCCGTATCCGTAGGCAGAATATCCGTCTCAGCCTGCTCAAGTATATCTCCAGTATCCAGTCCCTTTGCCATATACATGGTCGTGATACCTGTCTTTTCCTCACCGTCAAGGATCGACCTTTCTATAGGCGCCGCGCCCCTGTATTTCGGGAGAAGCGAAGCATGTATGTTCACACAGCCCAGCTTAGGGATTGACAGGATTGACTCCGGCAGGATCTGTCCGTATGCAGCAACAACTATGATCTCGGGATCAAGCTCGCGGATCAGGGTTGCATTTTCCTCATCACGGAGCTTTTCAGGCTGATATACCTGTATGCCTGCTTCCTCAGCAACAAGCTTTACCGGTGAAGGGACAGGCTTTCCGGAGCGTCCCTTCGGCTTATCAGGCTGAGTAAATACGCATAGCACCGTATGCTCCTCTGAAATGATCTTCTTCAGAGCAACAGCCGCAAACTCAGGAGTTCCCATAAAGATCAGCCGCATAC
>ONWK01000258.1 GCA_900321505.1 uncultured Eubacteriales bacterium | reverse complement strand
GTCGATCCTTCCGTGTAAGGAAGAGACGAGGTGTTTTCCCTCACTTTGCTCCGGCACGGTTTTAAGAATATCCTCGCTCCGCTTCAGAGTGGGGCTGATCCTCGCAATCGAAGGTCCGGCAGCAGAAAGCGTAGTGATGCCGCCCATCACAATGCCAATGGCAGCGGAAAACGCCGCAAACTGTGCGGTGCTGATTTGATTGTCAAAGGCGATGAAATAGATGATCAGGGTACCCAGCATGTGAACTGCGGCAACCAGCGGAGTCTGGATCGTGGAAGGGATATGAATGGCATAGGAGGAGCGGATTTTTTCGGAATAGGTCTCCAGCCACTTGGCAAAAGCCCGGGTTTCGCTTCCGCTTAAGCGGATCTTTTGAATTCCGGAGATCAGCGCATACGTGAGACCGCTGTTTTTTTCGTTGTTTGACAAGATCCTGGTTTGATATTTATGCTCCTGAATCATGATGATAATGAACAGTGCGATCTCACAAAGGTAAATGATCAGAACCGGTACAGCCAGAGGTTCCGCTATGGTCAGTACCTGCACTATGTAGATCAGTGAGATCAGAACCGTCAGGAAGGTTCCGAAAATCATGTTCACAAGTCCCTGAGACAGACTGCAAAGGGAACCTACTTTGGTCGCCAGACTGCCGGCGCTTTTTTTGGAAAAGAAGGTGACGGGAAGCCGAATCAAACGGGAGTAGACAGCGTTTTCCGTTACCACATCCATCCGGGTTTCCATACGGGAAAGGATGGAGGATCGGACGATGTTCATCAGCCAGCTGCTGACAGCGACATATTTACTGAAAAAAGATTATCGCCTCCGGGGATGGACGGACTACTGGATCTGTCTGGAGCATTTCCCTACGAGGGATCTTACGGAACTAACGGCACGGGAAGGTCATTTCCTGATGAAGTGCAATAGGGTGCGAGAGATAGATGAAGAAGCCTTCGCGCCTGAGATCAGCCGCTTTCTGGAGAAAGGCGTGATCGAAAAAGCCGCAGGAGGACAGCTCCTTCCCGAACAGGCTTACCGGCTCTATGAAAACCGACGTTTCAGAAGCCTGAACCTTTCCGTGACCGGAAGCTGCGACTTTCGGTGCCGTCACTGCTTTAACGCCGCCGACGACAGTCCCCGGGGGGTCACGCCGAAAACAGAGGCGATCATCGACCTGATCCGGAGGATGGACGAATGCGGCGTGGCAAAGCTTGGAATCACCGGCGGGGAACCGCTGCTGCATCCCGGACTACTCAGAATTACACAGGAGATCAAAGACCGCGGGATGATTCTGGAGACCATGAACACAAATTTATATCACATGTCTCCCGAATTTCCGGACGCCCTGCATGCTCAGGGGCATGATCCCGAAATCTACACCAGCTTTGACGGAATCGGCGCCCATGATTGGCTGAGAAGGGTTCCGGGATCCGAAGAGCGAACCATACAACAGATACGCCTGATGAAGAAAAAAGGCTTCCGTATCCACGTGCACACCTGCGTATGGAAGGACAGTATGCAAACGGTGAAGGCTACGGCGCTGAAAATGCAGGAACTCAACGTAGATGAATTCAGGATCACTGCCGTTGAACCCTCTGTCCGTTGGATGGGGGACTCCCCGGATCAGTTGATCCCGTTTGGGGAATGGCTTGCATTCATGACAGATTTTCTTGACTGGTGGTATGCCAATCGGATCCGGATGGATCTGGACATCTGGGGGTACTGGTATCACTCATTTGGGAGCGGTTCGGCGCGGATCAAAACCGTCCTTTCTTTGGATCCTGCTTCCCAGTACCGTGTTCCGTTCTGTCCCGACGCCTATCAGCGGCCGTATATCGACTGCGACGGAAAGATCATGACCTGTCTGGGCATGTCCGGGCTCAGCAAGGCTTTCGGATATGATTGGGGAAATGTTTATTCGGATGATCTTCACCATATCTTAAGGAACGGTGAGCTGATGAAGCTCTTTCGCCTTTCCGTGGGAGAGATGAAGGATCGCAGCTCCGACTGCCGGGATTGTGAATGGAAGAAGCTGTGCAATTACGGTTGCAGAGCCGAAGCCTGCGCTCAGGGCAATGGCATCGAGGGAATCGATCAACGGATATGCATCTTCTTCAAAGATGGCTATTACGACCGGTTCCGGGCAATAGCAAAAAAATACGGCTTAGAAATAGAAACTTGAAAGAATAATCAAATAAAAGAAAATGCTGTGCTTAACTGAATGCTTGAGCACAGCATTGATGATCTACCTAAATCAAAAATAAGGTTGAACTGAGGGTTTCTAAGAAATATATATACCTTCGTTATATCGCACAAATTCTCCTCATGGAATTTGTGCGATATTTTTATGCAGTTTCTACAAAAATCATCCAAAGTGAGGTTGTCAGGAGTTTTCCTGTTTGGTATAATATTACTGACTAATTATGCGCTGAAGGATTCGGCGCGTGAAAAGGAGGAAATATTATGAAAAAAACAATATGCCTTCGCGAGTCGCCTGCAAAACAAACG
>ONWK01000024.1 GCA_900321505.1 uncultured Eubacteriales bacterium | reverse complement strand
TTCTATGGTTTCACCCTTCAAAACGGAAAGGGCACCCTCGATAATGTATATCAGTCCTGCGCCGCCGGAATCCACCACGCCGGCTTTCTTAAGGATCTCAAGCAGCTCCGGAGTACGGCGGAGCGATTCGTGTGCCTGGAATATAAATGCATCCAGATACTCCTGAATGTCGGAACATTCGAGAGATGAAGCATATTCCGCCGCCTCCCTTACAACGGTAAGGATAGTTCCTTCCACCGGTTCTGCCACTGCAGAATAAGCATGCTCCACGCCGCACATAAATGCACGTGCGGTATCTTCAACATTTGCATATTCCACACCCTCCAGTCCTGCAGCGATACCGTCTGCGATCTGTGAAAGTATGACTCCGGAATTTCCTCTGGCCGAGAAAAGCATGCTGTCCGCCGCACGACGGGCATAATCGCCTATCCCCTCGTCCTCGAAAGGTACGATCTTTTCACCGCCCTGAATGGTCATCAGCATGTTGCTTCCGGTATCTCCATCCGGGATCGGAAATACATTCAGATCGTTAACTTCGTCTTTGTGGATCACGAGGTTGCGGATCCCGCCACAGATCAGTTCCGACAGCATCTGGCTGTTCATGGTATTCTTATCCATCTTATTTCTCCCCACCTACGAAGGTAACTTCTTCACCAAGGGCAAATACTGATATCGCGTCAGGTCCTACAGAGGCACCGATGATCGGTCCGATGGAGCATACATAGATATCTTTACAAGGGATCTCTTTTTCGATCCTTTCCTTCAATGCGCTTACTTCTTCCGGTTTGCAGTCCGCATGAGCAAGATATACCGTCTGTTCCTCCGGATTCCGGATCTTCTCCTTCAGAAGATTTACGATCTCAGTGATCGAGGCATCTCTGCCCTTTACTTTCTTATATGCTGCCTGGTTGCCTTCCGCATCGGCAATGATTATCGGCTTAACTCCGAAGAGATTCCCGAAAAATGCAGCAGATCCTTTTACTCTTCCTGCGCGGTGAAGATATTCCAGAGTATGAACCGCACAAAACTCCAGCGCCGTATTCCGTATCTTTTCAATCGCGGTATATACTTCCTCGGCGTTCTTTCCCGCTTCAACGAGCTTTGCAGCCTCCATTACCAGAAGTCCCAGTCCGAATGCGGATCTGAGAGAATCCATGCAGAGGATCTTTGCTCCTTCATATTCCTTTTCCAGCTTCTTTGCCAGAACCTTTGCGGTATTAACAGATCCTGACTGTTTTGTGGAGCATGCTATATAAACTATATCACAGCCCTGATCCAGATATTTTCTGAAGACGCGGTCGTATTCCTCCACCGGAACCTGTGTCGTGGTGTAACGGCCTCCCTTACGTATATTGTCATAAAATGTATGTATCTCATCCGGAGTCCAGGAAAGTTCTGCGGGAGATTCCTTTCCTTCATATACGGTGTTCATCCGTGCATAATCGATCCCGTATCGTTCCATAAGTTCCGGCGTGAGATCGCAGCAGGTATCCGAGATTATCTGTACCTTGCGCATGATTTATCTATTCCTTTCTTTGACTTTTCGGAAGCGTCCACTTCTCCAAATAAGTACGATAACATTCTTTTCTAAACTGAAACGAAACAAATCTTAGCTTTTTTACTTCAGAAGATATTTTCTGTTTACATACGCTTCGGCAGTTCCACGGTAAATGTATTCTTTCCCCCTTCACATTCCACACTTACCTTTCCCTTATGCAGCTCCACGATCTTTTTCACGATGGCGAGGCCGACGCCGTTTCCTTCAGTCGAATGAGACTCATCCGCCTGATAGAATTTTCCGAAGATCCTTTCCCTCTTCTCCTCCGGGATCGGTTCACCGAAATTGGATACCTGTATCCGAAGGGTCCTTTCCATTTCATGTATATCAACTTCAACAGTGCCATACTCATCGGAGAATTTGATGGCATTGTCCAGAAGGTTTATCCAAACCTGCTTCAGCAGCTCCTCATTTCCGTGGATCTGATACTCCTCCTCCGGAAGCACCGGTTCGATATTCTTCCTGGTCCACTTTGTCTCCAGCAGAAGCACGCAGTTGCGGATCTGCTCGGACAGATTATAGTCAGCGGTATCCGAAAGTATACTCTGGTTCTCAACCTTTGCCAGGTTCAGGACATTGGTTGCAAGCGCTGAAAGCCTGAGGGACTCCTCCTCAATTATGTCCAGATATTCATTCCTTGTTTCTTCAGAAAGATTCCCCTTCTTCAGCAGCTTTGTAAAGCCGGCGATGGATACGATGGGTGTTTTGAATTCATGGGAAAAATTATTGATGAAGTCGGATCGCAGCATTTCTATCTGGCCCAGCTCCTCTGCCATTGTATTAAAACTGTCGGTCAGCTTCACGATGGGTGGAAGCTTGGCGAAATGTCCTTTAAAGGAGAGACGTGCAGTATAATCTCCGGAAGCAAGCCTGTTCGTGACATCCATGATCTTGTTAACCGGCTTCAGAGGAAAATGCATTGTCAGGAAGGACAGGATCGTTCCGAAGAAAAGACAGAGTCCGACAAAGATAAAGAACAGCATTTTTGCGCTGATCTCATTATATTCCAGCTTCAGCATGCCACGGTAGATAAAGAAGAATACGATCACGCCTACTATGAGTATCGTTACCAGAAGCAGTCCCATGACCACCATGGAAAGCGTGATGATAAGGGAAAGATTCTGCTTTGAATTTTCAAGTCTTTTATTCACATTCATACTTTTTTCACCGCCCTGTATCCTAATCCGCGAACTGATTCGATGGAGAATTCCTCCCAGCCTTCAAACCGTTTTCTGAGCCTGCCTATATGAACCGTCACCGTCTCCCAGCCTGTTTCGGTCTCCGTCCCCCAGATCTCATCCATCAGCTGGATACGGGTAAATATCCTGCCCGGATAGGAAAGAAGAAGAAAGAGCAGCTGGAATTCCTTCTGCGGCAGCATCTGTTCCTCCTCACCTTTGGAAACAGACAGGCTGTCATAGTCCAGAACAACTTCTCCTATCTCGATACGGCGCTCATTTGCGATCTTAGCGCGGCGGAGCAGCGCCCTGATACGGAGCAGCATTTCCGTTTCATCGATGGGCTTTGTGATGTAATCATCAGTGCCGACCATGAAGCCCTTGTGCTTGTCCGCCGGAAGCTGTTTTGCGGACACCATAAGGATCGGGAGGTTGCTGTCCCCTTCCCGGAGGATACGCGTAAATTCATAGCCATCCATAACAGGCATCATGATATCCAGAACGACCAGGTCGATCTTCTCCTTTTCCAGAAGCTCCAGGGCCTTCTCTCCGTCCTCCGCCGAACTGACAAGATACCCATTTGATTCCAGAACCGTCCTGATATACAGGCGGGCATTTTTATCATCATCTACTACCATAATATGAAACATGATCTGTATCTCCGTTCAAATAATCTCTGACTGTTTATATCTTTTCACATACTCTTCAAGTCCATCACGAACCGTCCGAACTTCTCCATTTTCTCACGATGAAAGTTACGATGCAACACCTGATTTGTTATTATTCAGCACCCCGGAGTCGGAGTGCCGAATGGTCACCCTGCATTTTTACACTTCATAAAATAAAGTTTTATGGCATGTACACATAACAAAATCGTCTTGACGCTCTTTTCCATACAAAATTATAATGTATTTAACCGCGGTTTTTCCGCAGGAATAATCATTTATCTCAAAGGAGGAGAGTATTATGATCCAGTACAACAACATCTTTAACAACGACAATTTCAAATGTATCGCGCAGGGGGGCCCGTACTACATTTATGAACATCAGGAAGATCTGTCCGTATCTCCCGGAACTGCCTCCATGGCGTACTTCATGAAGGAAATGAACGTTAAAAGACGTCAGGTACTCATCCAGCTGAATAACAATGCTGTAAGGATCCAGGCAGGCGCCATGCAGTGGATGGCAGGAAATGTCAATATGGATTCCGGCGTAACCGGCGTTGGTAATTTCCTTGGTAAGATGATGAAGGGTGCTGCAACCGGCGAATCCGCTGCTAAGCCGATATACACCGGTCAGGGTCTTCTGATGCTGGAGCCCACATTTAACTTCCTCCTGATCGAGGATCTTGCAAACTGGGGTAACGGAATTGTACTGGATGATGGTCTTTTCCTTGCCTGCGATAATAATCTTCAGGAATCCATCGTAAAGAGGAACTCCTTAACAGCTGCTGCCTTCGGCGGCGAAGGTCTCTTCAACCTTTCCCTTTCCGGCCAGGGTCTCTGCGTACTTGAGAGCCCCGTTCCGAGAACCGAGCTGTTCGAGTTCAATCTGGAGAACGACACTCTGAAGATCGACGGAAATATGGCTATCGCATGGTCATCTTCACTTACATTTACAGTAGAAAAGGCAACCAAGTCCCTCTTGGGCTCCGCTGTTGCAAAGGAAGGCTTCGTAAATGTATTCCGCGGTACCGGAAAAGTCCTTATGGCTCCTACGCTCCCCGGAACAGGAATGAGCAACTGGAATGGACCGGAGCAGACAACAGCTACAAAGTAGATCCGACACTCGTACACTTGAACAACACCGGCATCTCTGATAGCTTCACAATCAGAGATGTCACGGTATACATCAAAGGGACGGTTCCTGACACACAGCGAACCGTCCCCTTGTTGTTATTATTTGTTTTCTTTCTGTTTCTTACTGATGTATTTCAATACATCATCCACGGTGAAGATACCGGTAAGTTCTTCTTCAACGATAGTGATATCAAACTCATCCTCGATCTCACCCATCATGCTCATAAGAGCAAAGGAAGTAAGTCCCAGATCTTCGGCAAGTCTGGATTCTTTCTTTATGTCCTTGGGATCAACATCCACGTAGTTTACCATGATCCCTCTTAATTTTTCCAGCATGTTTTCTTCCTCCATGTACTCATATTCACTTCATTATGCTGCCGCGTAAAGAATCTCTGTCAGTGATTCCTACATCCAGTCCAGTATCTCTCCGATGGTACGGTTGGGATCCTCAATTCCGCGGAAGATAGCCCTGCAGATATAATAATAGAATTTCTCAAGTTCATCCTCCGATACTTCATTCTTCTGGTATTCAAAATGGAAGGATATACCATTGTCCGTAGGTCTGTGCATTACAGTAACATAGACATGCTGCATAGCCACCCCGTTTGTATACCACATACTCTTAAAGTTCATCTGCGGAATATTATGTCCCTTGAGAGCGACAGCCGAAACCGGCTGATAAGTCAGAGTCGTACAGTCATATGAAGCGCCCTGAGGTGCTCCGTAATGTGCGCCGAACTCTCCCATATATCTGATCGGATCATAATTAGCGTGGCGCAGCAGTTCATTTTCCTTTGCCTGAACTATCTTCAGTGCATCTATGAAGGTGGTCTCCGGCTCGATCACGGTACGCAGCGGCCAGAAATGAATTCGTGTTCCGCCTGACTGTGTCTCAAGCAGGGTTCCTCTCCTGGCCACGGCATTCTTCACGCTGATATCCTTTTCGCCTCCGGAAAATTTGGAGAATACTGTACGAAGGCCGAGAAGAAGCAGCACTGCCACAGGCACATTGTTCTGTCTGCTGAATTCGACGAGACGCTGTGAAGGTTCATCCTCCAGATCATATACCTTGATATCTGCCTCGATATCACCTGTCGGGTAGCAGGCCCTGAGATCAGGATTCTTCATAGCCTCACGCAGCTCCAGCAGCCGGTTTCTTGAACTGAAGGGCGTATAGAGCGGCTCACTGCTCTCCATCTGTTTATACCAGTATTCCTGATCTTTCTTCATAGCCGGACTGTCCTGCTCATAGGCAAGATCTTTTTCCAGCTGCTGCAGATAACTCTTCGGCGGCTTCGGAGCTTCAACATTATCAAACAGCTTTGAGCAGTACAGCTGAAGTGCATAGCTGTAGAATGAAATGATAGCGGTGGAGTCCATGGTCATATGATGAACCTTCATGTAGAGTCCTTCATAATTACCGGGCAGACGGATAAGCACGATCTCATTCATGGGCCCACCGTCCATATGAAGCGGGATCCTGCTCCAGCGCTTCATTTCCTCATGGGCATCCTCTTCCCTCCAGTTTGAAAAATCCACAAGCTTTATCTCACGGTCTTCATGAGGAATAAGGTACTGCACCGGATTCCCGTCCTCATCCATATTGATGCGAAGACGCATAGATTCAAACTTCTCATATCCGTCATAGATACATTCTCTTAATACATCGAAATCAGCCTGACCGTATTCGATGTAAAACCCCGTGGCGATATTCAAAAGCTCTTCTCTTTTGCATGCCATAACAGTGTAGTAATGGATCCTCTGTGCTGCTGTCAGAGGATAGGTCTGCATAACCGCGCCGTTAAAATTGATCTCCTTCATT
>ONWK01000255.1 GCA_900321505.1 uncultured Eubacteriales bacterium | reverse complement strand
GGTGGAGGATTTCTGCATGGGTGAACCACACTCCCCGCAGAATTTAAGGCCAAGCGCAACCTGTGCGCCGCAGTTGGGGCAGCGCTGCGTTCCGAGAGGCGCGCCGCACTCGTTGCAGAATTTGCCGGTTCCGGCAGGCTTGCCGCAGTTGGGGCATACCGTTGTACGGTTTTCGATCTTACCCTGCCATACTGTGGCGGTCTCAGCCATTTCATCAATATTTCTGCGCATTGCCTCGTTGCGGGCCTTGGCTACATAACCTGCCTCCCTCGGCGCGCAGTCGGTACAGAGACCTTCCTCTTCATTCCAGCAGTCAGCGCAGACCCACTTGTTGCAGGCGGGACATTTCCGGAACATGGGACGAACCTCTTCCTGTGCGGAATCAAAGGCTTCTTCCTGTTCCTTGCGCCACTGGGGAGACTGATTCTCATAGCGGTCCCCTATGAAACTGCTGCCGCGCTCCAGTGCGTAGCCGATATTGCTGCCTGCGCCGGATAAAAGACTTCCGAAGGCGCCCGAGAGACCGCCGAAGCGTTCGGTCTTCTTTTTCTTGTTATAGGTAGATGATTCAATAAATGTACTCTTGAATCCGTTGTTGCAGCAGTCACAGTAGAACTCAAACTGGAACCCCGCATCTGTAGACATGTCATTATAGTTTCTTGTAAATGCGTGTAACATAAACCCCCTCCTTAGTAGTTATGTAACAAGTTGCCGGATGTGTTATCCTGCTTCCGGCCATACCCCCTGACCGTAAGCATATAGGGCCGGGATCCTGTCCGGATACCGGTGTTTTTCGAAGCAGGGCTTCGCCCCGCGACCGCCTTTGCTCAGTGAAGGAATGTAACTTTCATTAGGTAAGGCGTCAAACCATATTATAACATCTCAACAGGCATCAGCGCAATATACAATCCATTTTCCGGGCGGGTTGTTGCCTAATTCCGAAAGCCTCAGATGAATGCGGTATTTGCCATATCATACCTGTTCTGATATGATATGACAGCGGGTTGATTATACCGGATCATGCCGGCAGACGTATAATTTTCAGGAGGAATGATGTTAACAAAAAAGTTATATTTTGCCCCCATGGAGGGGATAACGGGATATGTTTTTAGAAATGCATATGCAGTGGTGTACGGTGGTATGGATGCATATTTTACGCCGTTTTTATCAAATCCGGTGCTTAATCAGATAGAGCTGCATGATGTGCTGCCGGAGAATAACCGGGGGATCGCGCTTGTGCCGCAGATCATCGCGAACCGTGTGGACAGCTTTACCATGATCGCAGGGACGCTGAAGGATTACGGTTATACAGAGGTGAATTTCAATCTGGGCTGTCCCTCAGGAACGGTGGTCGCGAAGGGTCGCGGTTCGGGTGCTCTTCGTGAGCCGAAGGAGTTGAGGCAGCTTCTGGACGGGATCTACGAGCAGTCGCCGCTGCCGGTCTCCGTAAAATGTCGCATCGGCATATCCTCGGAGAATGAGTGGGAGGACATCCTTGAGGTGCTTATGAGCTTTCCTCTTAAGGAGCTTATCATCCATCCACGGCTGCAGAAGGAATTCTATAAGGGAGAGGTCCATATGGATGCCTTCCGCCTTGCATATGACAGAGTGCTCTCAAAAACGGAGATCCCGCTGTGCTATAACGGGGATCTTTATAAAGTGGAGGATATGCTGCGGATCACAGAGGAATTTCCGGAGATCAGCGCGCTGATGCTGGGACGGGGCATACTGCAGGATCCGGAGCTTCCGCATAAATTCAGCAGGATGTGTCATCCGGAGGATCCCGCGGCTTCTGGATCATCTTCAGACCGTTTCGCGGAACCTGCCGACTTTACCCGTCTCCGCCGCTTCCTGGATCTCCTTTATGACGGCTATAAAAAGGAAATGGACCGCGAAGGCCCGGCTTTGATGAAGCTGAAGGAGCTCTGGAAATATCTGCAGGTCTATACCGTCCACACTCCCCAGGAAATGCGTCCGCTGTGGAAAGCCCGCACGCTGGCGGAGTACAGGGATGTTGTGAACATGCTTCTCTGAAAAAATATCATTTTACGAAATTCTTAACCTTTTCTTTACCATAGGGAATTATAGTAGTAATAGTAATAATTCAGCACCCCTGGAAAAACATAAAAATCACGGATGGAAAGCTTGCTTTCCAGACTGGGTTTTGTGATTTTCGTAGGGTGCTGAACAGATCAAACTTATTCGAGGAAGGAGCTTCCATGAAGGTTATAGAGCTGAAAAATGTGAATAAAACCTACGGAAAGAATACGGTACTCAGAAATGTATCTTTTTCGGTTGAACAGGGACATATCGTCGGTCTGATCGGTCCGAACGGTGCCGGAAAGACGACGATCATGAAGATCATCGGGAAGCTGACCCATGCTACCGGCGGGACCGTGCAGCTTTTCGGATCGGCGGAACAGCTGGATAAGAACAGGGACCGTCTCAGCTTCATGATAGAGAATCCCATTATTGACGGGTCACTCACAGCCAGAGAAAATATGGAATATGTCCGGCTGGTCCGGGGAGTAGCGGATGAATCCCGCTGTGACAGCCTGCTGGAATACGTGGGTCTGGCGGATACCGGAAAGAAAACCGCAAAGCATTTCTCACTTGGTATGAAGCAGAGGCTGGGTATCGCCATGGCGCTGATGCCGGATCCCGAGGTACTTGTTCTGGATGAACCGGTAAACGGACTGGATCCGGAAGGCATCGTGGAGGTGCGGCACATTTTAAAGGAGCTCTGTGAGAAGGAGGGGAAAACCATCGTCATTTCCAGCCACCTTCTGTCTGAGCTGTCCGAGCTCTGCACCGATTATGTCATCATTAATGAGGGACAGATCGTGGAATCTCTTTCCAAGGAAGAGCTGATGCTGCACTCAAGAAGCTATATCTCCATCCGCACCGACCGGACGGCGGAGACAGTGGCGGAGCTTGAGAAGGCCCTCTCCATCAGGGATTACAAGGTGATGGAGGATGACGAGCTGCGGCTATACGAATATCTGGAGGATCCGGCCAAGGTGTCCAGAGCAGTTACGGATGCGGGATTTACAATACTCAGGTTTGTTCTCACCAGCGACAGTCTGGAGGAATACTATCTGTCGAAGGTAACCCACGGGAAAAATGAAGAGAGCGGTTCAAAGGCAAGGAAGCTTTTCGGCGGCTCTGCATTTACGAAGAGATCATAAAGGGGGGGAAAACAGATGGGAAAGCTTATAAAGGCGGAATTATTCCGCACAAAAAGAATAAACGGTTTCTGGGTCTGCGTGTTCTTCACCTTTCTATATATGATCGCTGTGCCATATGTGACTGATATTGAAGTGAATTCGGCAGAAAAATTCTTTACGAGTGCCATGTCAGGGATGGCGGTTATGGGTATGCTGGTCTCCATGATGGCGGCTTATATCACGGGGAGGGGCTATTATCACCGGACCTGTATGTATGAGGTGATGGCGGGGAACAGCTCCCTCAGGATAATTGTATCCAAATGTCTCTCAATCTCTCTGCCGGTCACGATGGTAGTTTATATCCCGCATCTCATAGGTCTGAGTATTGCCTGTGTTATGGGCGGGGAAGGAATAACGGATGTTCTGGCAAAGGAGCCGCTCTTTCTGCTGACCCTTTTCCGTATGTCATGCTTCGGCACATTGATCACAATGTGTACCAGAAGCATGCTTGGTCCGGTACTGGTTTATGTGCGGGTAATGCTGGAGTCTATCGCAATGATCATAGCTTCCGCGACGATGGGTCGGGATCTTATGGAAGGAGGCGCGGATCTGGTCACCATGGATTCCGCGGGCAAGATCTTAAATACAGCCTGCCTGTCCCAACAGGGAGTTCTTCTTTCAGGTTCCATGGAAAGCAGCATGGTGCTGCAGATCATCATTGGATTCGTCATCGAGCTCTTGCTTTGGAGTGTGATATCCTATATCATATATGAAAAGAAAGACTATTAACCGGACGGGGGTAAAATGGACGGTATCGCTATATGCTTTCTGGTAATCGCATTAGTGCTGGCCCTGATCCTGCTGGTACTTCTGGTGAAGTATCTCTCGCTTCGGGCGGAGCTGAAGGCCTTCAGGGAGCAGTTAAATGAAATACGTACCACCGACAGGAAGCAGCCGATAAAGGTTGCTTCCTTTAGTGCGCCTTCTGTAGAGCTGGCAAAGGAGATCAATCTGATCGTGGGGGAGCTCAGAGAGGCGGCGATCCGTTCGGCGGATGAGGAGAGAAGGATACGGACTATCATGGCCGGAGTCTCACACGATTTCCGTACTCCCATCACTGCAGCGGACGGATACCTGCAGCTGGCTGAAGAGCTTCTTTCCGGTGAAGGGACTCCGGATGCACTTACGGAGAAGGAGCTGTC
>ONWK01000254.1 GCA_900321505.1 uncultured Eubacteriales bacterium | reverse complement strand
GGGAGCAGTATTATTCTAGCCCATTTCCGACTAACAATCACTAATTTGCAGTCGGAATCAAAGTATTTACTGAGGATTTCCTCCGTTCCCGTCATCCTGCTCTGTTATCCGCCGATCTGGATCATATTTCTCGCATCGGAATCTGTGTGTTCCTTATCTCCGAAATAATGCCTCTCCGGCTTATTTTTAAGGCTCTGCCGTATCGTCTCCCGAAGCTCCCCGTCACTGATCCCGCTCCGGAGCAAGGGCAGCAGCGCCGGCCCGTCCGGGTAATACAGGCACAGCTTCAGCCTTCCGTCCGCCGTAAGCCTCAGCCTGTTGCATTTTGCACAGAAGGCATGGGACATGGGACAGATAAAACCGATACGTCCCATGAAGCCCTTAAATCTGTAATATTCCGAGGGACCGACCGCAGTAATCCCGGCAGGACCCGCTTCCGGCATATCCTTTTCCGCACCTCCGAAAGCTCTTTCAAGCTCAGAAAGTATACTTTCCCGGTTGATACCCTTAAATCCTTTGGCGCATCCGATAGGCATAAGCTCGATAAAGCGGACATCCACGGGACTTTGAGCAGCTATCTCCGCAAGCCCGGTAAGCTCACCGTCATTGATCCCGATGATGGGTACGCAGTTCAGCTTAACCTGCAGCTTCATACTCACAGCCTTATCAAGCGCTCTCTCCACCTTGTCCAGCGCATCCACGCCGGTAAGCTCCCTGTAGGTCTCCGGATTTCTGGTATCCAGGCTGATATTGATCCTCCCGACCCCAGCCTCACTCAGCTCCTCCAGATAATCCTCCAGAAGCACTCCGTTGGTAGTAAGCGAAAGCTCCGGCTTTGAGGGCAGCTCCCCAAGCCGCCTGACCAGGCTCAGCATATTCTTCCTTACCAGCGGCTCCCCGCCCGTAAGCCGTATCCGGCGGATACCCATGCCCGTCATCACCTCAGCAACCCTGTAAACCTCCTCCAGAGTCATGATATCCTCATGCTTAAAGGCAGGTATCCCCTCCTTCGGCATACAGTATCTGCAGCGCAGATTACACCTGTCCGTCAGAGAGATCCTGAGATAATCCATGGTCCTGCCATAGGAATCCACCAGGGCGCCGGCTCCGTCCTCTGTTCTATTTTCTACGTTAGAATTTTCTTTTTCCATAGAAATGTATTCCGTCCTACTTTGTAAGATACAGCATTTTATCCATATCCGGCTTCAGCCTGAAGCTTCCTGACAGCACCTGCCCCTTCACTTCATTCCACAAATCCGTATTCACTATCCAGGTCAGCAGCGCGTCCGGTGACTCCGATGCATTACCCTCCACGGTAAAGCAGATCACCGTCGAAAATGTATCCTCGATCACCCTCTGCAGCCTGCAGCAGAAGCTATCCTCCTCAGCCTCCCCGGCGTACCGGAAATAATGTGCCCTGAAGCCCAGATACGTGATCTCATCCCTCATCTTTTCCTCCGGAAGCCTGAGTCTGAGCCCCCAGTCCACGGCAAACCAGGTGCCGTTATCTCCCGGTCTGACTCTGGAAATGTTCTTGCAGCCCGTAAGTCTTGCCGCCGCCACAGTCTGTGGATGATCGAAGAAGTCCCTCTTCTCCTTTTGCTCCACGATAGTCCCAGCTTCCATAACCCCGATCTTTTCCGCCATCCTGTAAGCCTCATTCCTGTCGTGGGTCACAAGCACCGACGGACCCTTATACTCCTCCAGAAGATCCAGTATCACATGCTCCATCCTCGTCCGCATGTAGTTATCCAGCGCCGAGAAGGGCTCATCCAGCAGCAGCACCTCAGGCCTTGTCACCAGCATCCTTGCCAGCGCCGTTCTCTGGCTCTGCCCGCCCGAAAGCTGCGACGGATACTGATCCGCCACATCATCTATGCAGAATTTCCTTATCAGTTCATCCGCATAATCCCTGTCCTTTGTGGCGCTGTACACATTTTTCCGTACGGTCATATTCGGAAACAGTGCGTAGTTCTGGAACAGATAACCCACCCTGCGCTCTCTTGCCGGAAGATTGATCTTCTTCTCCGAATCAAAGAGAACCCTGTCTCCCAGAACGATCCTGCCCCGGTCCGGCTTCTCGATCCCGGCAATGCATTTCAGCGTCATGGTCTTCCCGCAGCCTGAGGCTCCGAGCAGCGCAAAGGTTTCCTGATCTGCGGTGAAACGGCTTTTCAGAGGGAAATTCCCCAGCTGTTTCCCGATATCCACCTCGAGTCTCATAGGCTTCCCCCTTTCTCTGCTGCGCCGGCACTGACGTCCGTTCCTTTCACCTTTTTCCGGTTGTATTTCCGGAAGCCCCTACCTGTCCAGTAGTTCATAAGGATAAGTATCGTCAGGGAAAATGCCACTATGATGAGCACCCATTTGTAGGCGAGATCACGATTTCCGCCCTGCATGGCAGTATAAACAGCAACGGACATGGTCTGGGTTTTACCCGGAAGATTTCCTGCGATCATTATAGTCGCGCCGAATTCACCCAGTGCCCGGGCAAAGGAAAGCACCGTCGAAGCTGCGATTCCCGGCCAGGCCGACGGAAGGAGTACCTTCCGAAGGATGGTGAACTCCCCCATGCCCAGAGTTCTCGCAGCCTGTACCAGCTCTTCATCCACCTGCTCCAGCGCTCCTCTGACTCCCCTGTACATCACCGGAAATGACACTACTACAGCCGCAATGACCGCACCCTGCCAGGTGAATATCAGATTGATCCCGATATTATTCAGAAAACGCCCGAAGACCGAATTCTGTCCGAAAAGGATCAGCAAAAGAAAACCCACCACAGTGGGCGGAAGCACCAGCGGTATGGAAAGAATCCCGTCCACCACATGCTTCGCCCGCCGCAGATAGGTCACACCCCAGGCTGCAAGCAGCCCGAGGACAAAGGTGATCACCGTCGCCGTGACAGCGATCTTTAAAGATATCCATAAAGGAGAAAGATCCATAGATTATTCCGCAGCCTTTACAAATCCGTATTTCTCAAAAACCTTCATTGCTTCATCTGTTTTCAGGAAGCTAAGGAAATCCTCAGCCGCCTGTGCATTTTTACTTGCTGCCACCACGCCCGCGGGGTAGATTACCGGATCACAACTGCCGGCGGGTGCCTCAGCGACTATCTTAACCTTATCGGTGGTATATGCATCTGTGGCATATACGACGCCGCAGGATACGGCAGAGGTCTCAACCCAGCCCAGCACTGTACGCACATCCGCGCCGTAGTTTACCTTCTTCTCAACCACATCCCAAAAACCGAGATTCGTGAAAATCATCTTTGCATACTGTCCTGCCGGAACACTCTCAGGCTCACCGAGGCCAACCATGGTAACCTCATCCTTTTTAACATCCTCAAAGGATGTAAGGCCCAGCGTACTGTCAGCCGGAACGATAAGCACAACCTTATTTTCCAGAAGATTGCACACGGTATCATTCTTCATAAGGCTCTTTTCCTTAAGTGCATTCATCTGCTTCTTTGCCGCAGAGATGAAGAGATCCGCCGGAGCGCCTTCCTCGATCTGGGTCTGCAGTGTGCCTGATCCTGCAAATGAGAAATTCAGCTTAACACCCGTATGCTCCTTCTCATACATGGTCTGAAGCTCCCCGCACACATCCGTAAGAGACGCCGCAGCCAGTATCGTAAGCTCGATATTTCTGCCGCTGTCCTTTGCTGCCTCGGTCGTGTTTCCGGATGCAGGAGCAGCTGTCGTTGAATTGTTGTTACTTCCGCAGCCTGCCATGGCAAGCAGCATGCTTATCACAAATGTAAATACTATTATTCTTTTTATCTTTTTCATTTTTCTTATTCTGTCATTCTGAGACATCAGGCTGTAAAATCCTCTTACTCAGCCTCGTGAGCCATCGCAGCGCTTAAAGTTAAGCCCGGTATGAAAACCATGTCCTTTATATAAGTTCATATAACTTCTGCGTTCTCAGAATAATTTTGGATGACATCTTCGTTTTTGTAACCGCTCAGAATGACATCTCCTTTCTTAAATACGTTCCGGATTTTCCTCCGCTTTTTTCCTCAAGCCGGATATCCGAAATCTCCATAGTCTTATCAATGGCTTTACACATATCGTAAATGGTAAGCAGCGCTACACTCACTCCGGTCAGCGCTTCCATTTCCACGCCGGTCTTTCCGGTAAGCCGTACCTCGCAGGTGCATCTGATCTCCTTTTTGTCCGGACATACCTCAAAATCAACCGCCACCTTCGTAAGCATCAGCGGATGACAGAGAGGGATCAGCTCCGGCGTCTTCTTGGCAGCCATGATCCCCGCGATCCTTGCGGTTCCCAGCACATCACCCTTTGCGACGGAGCCTTCCTCCACAGCCTTAAGCACCTCATCACCTACGCGGATGCAGCCGGTAGCTCTGGCATATCTTACGGTATCATCCTTTGCAGTCACATCCACCATTGCTGCTTCGCCTTTTTCATTAACATGTGTAAGCCGGTTCATGTATATTTCTCTCCTGTTATCTAAATCTTTCAACCTTTTCCCTTGAATATGTTCGGGGGAATCCTTCGGCAGCCAGGTTTTGTCCATGCGGCTTCCTCAGGTTGACAGACTGTCATTTTCCGAATCCGCAGTTAGGGAAATGGCATACCTCACAGTTCAGGCAGAGTCCGCCCTCCCCGTAAGCCGCAAGGTCCTTTGCCTCAAGTCTTTCTCCTGCCAGGATCCGCGGAATTACCAGATCAAAGATCGTCCTTTTGGCATACATGATGCAGCCCGGAAGACCGAGAACCGGTACAGTTCTTTCACCTGAGCATAGATATGAAAGCAGGAACATGGCACCCGGAAGTACCGGTGCGCCGTAGCTTATGATCTCTGCTCCGGTGTCTTTTATCGCCCCCGGTGTCTTATCATCCGGATCCACACTCATACCGCCGCTGCAGAGCACAAGATCCGCTCCCTTTACCACAAAGTCAAAGATCGATGTCGTGATCTTCCCGCGGTCGTCCGGCAGTATCACCTGACCCATGCATTCAGCGCCGTACTCGCTCATCTTCCGCACCAGCGCCGGGCCGAACTTATCCTCGATCCTGCCTGCAGCCACCTCATTTCCAGTGGTCACAAGTCCGTAGCGCAGCTTCGGTATGGGTAAAATGGACAGTACAGGCTTATCACCTGCCGCTGCCCTTGCCCTGTTCATCTTTTCTTCCTCGATCACAAGCGGAATGATCCTGGTTCCCGCCAGCTTATCGCCGGCCTTTACCGGATAATCTCCGTGAATGCATGCGATCATCATTTCGCCCAGGGAATTGACCTTAAGCAGCTTCTCACGGTCTATCTTCAGCAGACCGTCCACCGACGCACGTATCTCGATCTTACCCTCAGCAGGTTCCGATGCCGTCATGGAGGGATCATTTCCCATGCATATCTCCCGCAGGATCTCGGCAGCCTCATCCTCATGCAGCATCCCTTCCTTCTTCTCCCAGACATACAGGTGTTCCTTGCCCACATCCAACAGAACAGGGATATCCTCCTCAGTCACTATATGTCCTTTTTTAAAGACCGGACCCTTCTCGACTCCCGGAATGATCCGGGTTATGTCGTGGCAGAGCACATGTCCGACTGCGTCCTTGGTATCTATAAGTTTCATTTAATTCCTCATTTCTTATTATGTTTTGTAGCCCTTGCCGGCACTCAGCACCCGGTATAGCTGTTTTTAAATAACCCGTAACTATTAAGCACCCCGGCGCAGCCTGCTCAGGATCACAGGTAAAAATGCTCCCGCAGGCATGAAAAAATCCCCCGGATATCATCCGGCCCGAATACGGGACAGGATACTTCTTCAGGGGATATGCAGTCGGTGACTATACAGATAAGGGTTTCAGGATCCGCGGCACTCCGCGGCTCAATCTCCCGCCGGACAACCTCGATCTTTGGCAGCTTTGAATGCTTAAAGCCCTCCGCAATAATAATATCCGGAGATTCCGGAAGCGACTGCAGCAGCTGCAGAAAAAACTCCGTATTAACAGAGCTCCCTCTCACATCCATCACAAAACCCGAATCCGACGTAATGACAGAGCACGCCGCTCCGGCCTTATGAAACCTGCAGGTATCCGTATCTTCGACCCTTTTCAGATGATCCTGTCCGTCATGCTTTATTACACCGACTGTAAAGCCGGCACCGATGAATTCATTTATAAGCTTTTCTATAAGCCCGGTCTTTCCGCTGTTATGAAAGCCGGACACAGCAAAAACAACCGGCAGACTGAGCTTTAAAAACTCATCCCGGGTGTTTACATTTCTTACCACTCTTCTGTCGATATTAGTATGTTCAAGGCTGATATACTTGGTACGTACTGCGTTCAGGACATCCATCAGCCTGTATTTTCCGCGGCGGACAAGCTCCTCTATAACCGGCAGCATCCTCTTTGAATAAATGGCCAGGAGCGGATGCACGCGATCCTTATCCTCCACAACAAAGCAGTCATAGTCAGAGGAAATGAACTCCGCGATATATTCGGCTATCTCACGGTTCACAAAGGGCATATCAGCGGCGCAGATGAAGACATATTCCTCCTCTGATTCGCTGAGCAGCCGGCGTATACCTTCGATGGGGCCGATATCCGAATTCTCATCATATACCACGCGTACGCCCGGTGCCTCGTAGATCCCTCTTTCGGCCGCAGAAATAAGAACCTCACCGCCGTTTCTGAACTGCCGTGAGATCCTTCCTATCATGGTCTCGTTATTAAATTCCATCAGGGCCTTGTTCTGCCCCATCCGCGTGCTCTTTCCACCGGCAAGTATACCGACGGAGAAGGAGGGGGTGCGATATGACATCTTTTTTCGGTTCCTCTTTTCTTGTCAGGACGGCATCCTGCGTATGACAACCGTATCTCCGGGTTTTATACTCTTTCCCGCCGGAAGATCCAGGTAACAGTTACATGCCGTAAGATTACTCAGAACAGATGATGCATGGCTTTTTGCAGGCAGGGTAACCTGTCCCCGCTCCACCCGTGCCCGGAGCAGCCTGCGTATGGCATTCACCTTCTCATAGGGACTGGCCAGCACCGCTTCCTCCACTACCGGGAGAAATGCACTGCAGCCGGTCATTTTTGCGGCCAGAGACCAGAAATAGATATCAAAATTAACGATCGCAGCATAGGGATTTCCTGACAGGCTCAGAACCGGCGTGCCCTCAAATACACTCCCGATAGTGGGTGTTCCGGGCTGTATCTTTGCTCTTCTGAACCTGATATCAGCTCCAAGTCTGCCCAGAACCTCAGGTATCAGATCCTTCTTTCCTACCGATACCCCTCCGGTGGTTATGACCACATCCGCTTCCTTTGCGGCCATTCGCACTGCTGCTTCTATCTCTGCGGCATCATCCGGATATATCCCGTGATCCGCCTCAAAGCCCGCTGCTGTAAGCGATGCTTCAAGCATATATGCTATACTGTTAAATATCTTCCCGGGCGGCAAAGCTTCCGGAACATACTCTCCTTCTGCTAAACCCTGCGCTCCGGCCTCTTCTCCTGACATAACTACAGGGTCCGCCAGCTCGGTTCCTGTGGACAGTATCCGTATCTTCAGCCTTCTTTTCACCGGTACCTCTGCAAAACCAAGGCTGGCCAGCGTACCGGTCTCTATCCTTCCGATCAGTGTTCCGGCCGGAAGGACCACATCGCCCTCACGGATATCCTCACCCACAGCGCAGTAATTCTGAAAATGCGTTACTCCTTTGAAAATACTTACTTCGGCTTCACCGTAGTCCGTATCCTCTTCCCGTACAACAGCATCATACTGAGGCGGAACCTCGGCCCCCGTCATGATCCGTACTGCCGTAAAGGGCTCCGGAACAGGCAGCTCACCGGATTCTCCCGCCAGTCTCTCTCCGATAACCCTGAGAACCACCGGCTTTTCCCTTGACGCTCCCATCACTTCCTCAGAACGGACAGCATACCCGTCCATAGCTGACTTCGGAAATGAGGGTACCGAAAAAGGCGCATGAATGTCCTCTGCCAGCACACGCCCTGCCGCATACGAAAGCGTAAGATATTCCTTATTATCAAGGCTCCGGATGCCTGAAAGCAGCGCATCCAGAGCCTGTTCGATTGTCGGAGCTTCGTAGGTCATTTTTATCTCCGGGGATCAGTTTTTGTTACCAATCCAGTTTCTCAATATTAACCGCACATACCTTATACTCAGGTATCCTCGCATAATCATCCAATGCGGCGTTGGTCAGTTCATTTACCGGCGAATCCGGGAAATGGAACGGCATCCAGGTCTCGCCTTCCGATACCTTTCTTCCGACCCTTGCTGTTGCGGTAATGCTTCCGCGACGGCTGCTGACCCTGATCCTCTCACCGTTCCTGATGCCCAGACGGTCCGCATCCTTAAAGTTAACTTCGATAAAGCCTTCTCCGGCGATCTCCATGAGGCCGGGTGCGCGTGATGTCATGGCCGCTGCATTGTACTGATAAAGTATACGGCCGGTTGTCAGAACATACGGATACTTCTCATCCGGAAGCTCCTGGGACGGCTTGTAAACAGCCGGGTAGAACAGGGCTCTTCCCCTTGCCGGTTTGCCCACATGCATGATGGGTGTACCCGGATGGTCGGGACCCTTGCAGGGCCACTGCAGGCTCTCACCCGCATCCAGACGTTTGTGGGATATTCCCGCGAAGCTGGGTGTTACGGAAGCTATCTCGTCCATGATCTCCGCTGCTGTAAGGTACTTCTGGGGATAGCCCATGGCATTCATCAGGTCGATCAGGATATCGGTATCCAGACGCATATTGCCTTCAACGGTAACAGCAGTACGTATCCTCTGAACACGTCTCTCCGTATTTGTAAAGGTTCCTTCCTTCTCGGCATAGCTTCTGCCCGGAAGAATGACATCCGCATACTTTGCGGTCTCCGTCATGAAAAGCTCCTGAACCACGAAGAATTCCAGACTTTCAAGCGCTTTTTTGATATGCTCCGTATCCGGATCGGTAACGATCGGATCCTCTCCGAAGATATACAGACCCTTGATCTTTCCCTCGATGGCTGCGGGGAATACCTCTGTAGCCTTAAGACCCGGCGTAGGGCTCAGCTTGATATTCCATGCCTTTTCAAATTTCTCCCGTACCTCCGGATTATCAACCTTCTGGTAGCCCGGATAGTCCGTAGGCTGAGCTCCCATATCGCAGGCGCCCTGTACATTATTCTGGCCGCGGAGCGGATTCACGCCGCAGCCGCTTCTTCCCAGCTTGCCGCAGAGCAGAGCCATATTTGACATGCTCATAACGCCCTCTGTACCGGAGGAATGCTCCGTCACGCCCAGACAGTAAATGATGGGCGCCTTATTTGCCGTAGCATACATACGGGCAGCTTCAACCAGCTTATCGGGATCCAGATGACAGATCTCTCCCACCTTTTCGGGAGTATAATCCTTCACCAGCTCCTTCAGCTTTTCAAAGTCCTCGGTGAAATTCTCAATATAATCATGATCGATCAGGTCTTCTTTGATCATCACATGCATCATGCCGTTGGCAAAGGCTACATTTGTACCCGGACGGAGCTTCAGATGAATGTCCGCATCTTTGGAGAGCCCTATGGAACGGGGATCTACTACAATGAGTCTTGTACCGCGCTGAACGGCCTGACGGATCTGCATACCCACAACGGGATGCGCCTCTTCGGGGTTTGAGCCCACCAGCAATATGCAGTCAACATCATGAGTAATATCATATATCGGATTAGTCATGGCTCCCGATCCGAGAGTCTTAGCCAGTCCGGCTACGGTGGCGGAATGGCAGACCCGGGCGCAGTTATCGGTATTGTTCGTACCGAAACATGTACGGACCATCTTCTGAACCATGTAAATATCTTCATTCGCGGACCGTGAGCAGGCAAAGCCGGCAAGAGCATCCCCGCCGTACTGCTTCTTAAGCTCCATAAAACGCTCCGCCACATAAGCGACAGCCTTTTCCCAGGATGCGGGTTCGAATTCACCGGTCTCCTTATTCTTTATCAGCGGAGTACGGATACGGTCAGGTGCATTTACGAAATCAAAGCTTCCGCTGCGTCCCTTGACACAGAGCAGTCCGTGATTTGAAGGTCCGTCCGCAGCCTCTACGTCGACGATCTGATTATCCTTTACCAGCAGATAGAACTGGCAGCCCGTTGCGCAGTGGGGGCAGGTGGTAAGCACCCGGTGAGTGGACCACTCATGGTACTTCTCCTTACGTTTCAGGGTAAGCGCTCCCGTAGGACAGGCAGCAGCGCAGTTACCGCAGCTTTCACAGCCGCTCTCTCTCCAGTTCGGTCCGAAGGGCGCTTCAACTGTATGGAATACGCCTGTACGTCCGCTCTGCAGCGTATGGTTTTCAGCCGCCCGGTTGCAGGCGCTTATACAGCGCTGGCAATGGATGCATTTTCCCGGATCATAGCTGATATACGGATTGTCCGCCAGCTTCGGAAGCTTATCCTCGATCCTGCGGCGTGATCCCGAATACGGCGTATCCCTGATCTCATACCTGTTGCAAAGCTCCTGCAGCATGCATCCGCCGTTTTTCGGACAGTTCATACAGTCCACCGTATGGTTTGACAGAAGCAGCCGGAGCATCTCCTTGCGGTACTCCGTCAGCTTCTCCGAATTTGTAGTGATCACCATGCCTTCTTCGATCTTTGTACGGCAGGCTGCAAGCATGGAGTGATATCCCTCGATCTCCACCATGCAGAGGCGGCAGGAGCCGATATCACTATAATCCTTCAGGTGACAGAGCGACGGGATCTCGATCCCCTTCTCATGGCAGAAGTTAAGGATCTTTACGCCCTCCGGCGCCTCATATTCAATTCCGTTGATGGTGATCTTAACCATCCTTTTTTCCTTTGCTACCATGCGCATCTACCCCCTTCCATAGAACCACATCCGAAGTGATCGCAGCGGAGGCACCGGCCTGACTCTCTTTCTGCTTCCTCCGGTGTCATGGGTATCTCCACATGCTTGAAATCCTCCCTGCGCTGGAACGGGTCTCTCTCCTCGATCTCCGCACGTCCCGTAGGGATACATTTATTCGGCTTGGCCGCCGGCGCTTCCGCATCACAGAAGATCTTGTGATGGTAGCCCAGATATTCATCGATGTTATGTGCGGCCACCTGTCCCGCCGCAATGGCGTTGATGGCTGTAGACGGTCCTGTCACACAGTCTCCTCCGGAGAATACGCCGTCCGCGCCGCTTATGGCACAGGTTTCATCCGCAAGGATCCGGCCTCTCTCAACCGGAATGCCTGCCTTCTCAAAGTCCGCCACATCACAGCGCTGGCCCACTCCGAGTATCAGATAATCGCATTTGAAACGATACGGATAGTTGCTGGAATGCTCGGTTGTAACAAAGCCGAACTTATCATACTCACCGACTATCTCAGGCTGCAGCCACACGGCATCTATAAGCTCAGGATCATCAGGACTCGGCTCCAGGTGCAGGAAGGAAAGCAGTGTACGGAAACGTACGCCCTCCTGCATGGCGCTTTCGATCTCAGACTCCAGCGCGGTGTAATCATCCCTCTTACGGGTAAACACGTGCACAGTCTTTGCCTTAAGGCGGACCGCGGTACGCGCGGCATCCATCGCCACATTTCCGCCGCCTATAAGCACAACTCTTTTATCTTTAAGATCGATATCATCACCGTGTGCCACCGCCTGCAGGAAATCAGCCGCAGGGATAACATTCTTACAGTTTACATTTTCCACGGGCATACGGTTTCC